>CAZMXH010000208.1:0-6480 GCA_964570165.1 uncultured Actinomycetes bacterium | reverse complement strand
GTGATCACGTCGCAGCCGGCCTGGACGTACCGCTGGTGCAGCGCGCGCACCATGTTAGGGGCGTCGAGCAGGGCGTCGAGGCCCCACAGCCGCTCGTCGTACGAGAAGCGGGCGCGCCGCTGGTGCGCAAGCTCGGTGGCGACGCCACCGTCGAGCAACACACACCGGTCGGTCGCCATGTTTCGATGGTGCGGCTTGGTTGGCGGATGGCACACCCCTCTGGGGAGAGGTAGTGCCACGCCGAACGGGGGGTCACTCCCCAACGGGCGGGCAAGCCATTCCGTTCGGCAGTCGCCGCTGATCGTGGTTGTAGGGCACGATGTGCCAAGGACTGGAGGTGCAGCATGGCCATGCTCGAGTTGTTCACGTCCGAGTCGGTGACCGGGGGCCATCCGGACAAGGTGGCCGACCAGATCTCTGACGCGGTATTGGACGAGGTGCTGCGACTGGATCCGAGTCCGGAGACCGCGCGCGTGGCGTGCGAGACGGTAGTGACCACCGGCATGGTCATCGTCACGGGAGAGATCACGACCCGCGCGTACGTCGATATCGCCCGGATCGCCCGCGAGACCATCGTCGATATCGGCTACGACGACTGGTCGACCGGCTTCGACGGCCGGACGTGCGGGGTGCTCATCGCAATCGACGAGCAGTCCCCGGACATCGCGGGCGGGGTCGACAGCTCCTACGAGGCCCGCGGAACCGCCGCGGCGGGGGACGGGCTCGACTCGCTCGGCGCGGGTGACCAAGGCATGATGGTCGGTTTCGCGTGCACGGAAACCGACGCGCTGATGCCGCTGCCGATCCAGCTTGCGCACCGGGTATCGGAGCAGTTGGCGACGGTCCGCCGCGACGGCACCGTCTCCTGCCTGCGGCCGGACGGCAAGTCGCAGGTCACGGTCAGGTACGAGGGCATCAAGCCGGTGCAGGTCACCCGGATCGTGATCTCGACGCAGCACACGCCCGACGTCGATGCCGACAGCCTCAAACCTCTGCTGATCGAGCATGTGGTCCGCGCCGCCATGCCCGACGACATCGACTGGGACCCGGACACACTGATCGTCAATCCCTCGGGGCAGTTCGTGCTAGGAGGTCCGCGGGCGGACGCCGGGCTGACCGGACGGAAGATCATCGTGGACACCTACGGCGGTATGGCCCGGCACGGCGGCGGCGCGTTCAGCGGCAAGGACCCGACGAAGGTCGACCGCTCGGCGGCGTACGCGGCCCGGTGGGTTGCGAAGAACATCGTCGCGGCAGGGCTGGCCGAGCGGGTCGAGTTGCAGGTGGCCTATGCGATCGGGATGGCTCAGCCGGTGAGCTTCGGTCTCACCACGTTCGGCACTGAGACCGTGGACCCAGACAAGATCGTCAATGCCGTCCGTGAGGTGTTCGACCTGCGACCCGCCGCGATCATCCGCGACCTCGGCCTGCAGCGGCCGATCTTCCGGCCGACGGCGGCCTACGGTCATTTCGGCAGGGACGAGTTTCCGTGGGAACGCACCGATCGCGCGGAGGCGCTGCGGGCGTACTGCGCATGACCACGCTGACGGAGGCCGCCGATGATACTGCTGCCGTGCCCGTGGTGCGGTCCGCGCGACGCCGATGAGTTCCGCCACCTCGGCGAGGCGCGTCAGCGCCCGGACGGTGCGACCGTGCCGATCAACCAGTGGCGCAAGTATCTGTACGAGCGGGACAACCCCTGCGGCTGGGTGACCGAACAGTGGTTCCACCGCGCCGGCTGCCGTCGTTACGTCACCGTCGAACGACACACGATGACCAATGAGGTACGCGGGGCGTGGGATAGCGGGAGGACGGCGTGACGAGGTGGCGGCTGCCGCCGCGAGCCGGTGAGGCGATCGATCGCAGCGCGCCCGTGGCACTGTCGTGGTGCGGCCGCCGCTTCGAGGGGTTCGCGGGCGACACCATCGTCTCCGCGCTGGCTGCGTCCGGTGTGCGGGTGTTCTCCAGGAGCTTCAAGTACCACCGTCCCCGCGGCCTGCTGACCGCGAGCCACCACGACCCGAACTGCCTGTTCCAAGTCGGAGACGAGCCCAACGTGCGCGGGGCTCACCGGCAGGTCGTCGATGGCATGGAGGTGTGGCCGCAGAACGCGTGGCCGAGCCTGGACTTCGATGTCAAGGCCGCCAACCGGCTCGCCGGGCGCGCGCTGTCCGCGGGCTTCTACTACAAGACGTTCATGCGGCCGCGGCGGCTGTGGCCGGCGTACGAGCGCGTCCTGCGCCGGTTCGCCGCGGGCGGGCGAGTGCCGGACCGGCCAGCACTCGGCTACTACGACCAGCGGTACGCCCACCCCGACGTGGTCGTAGCAGGCGGCGGGCCGGCGGGTATGGCGGCCGCTGTGGCTGCCGCACAAGAGGGTGCGCGGGTGCTGCTCGTCGAGGAGGAGCACGCCCTTGGCGGCCACCTGCGCTGGGGCGGTGCCGCTGACCGCGGGCTGCTTGCGGAGCTGGCGACCGACGTCGCCGCCACGGACGGCATCGAGGTCCTGACCGACTCGGTGGTCACCGGGCGCTACGACGGCAACTGGCTGGCGATCCTTCAGCGCTCTCCCCAGCGCCCCGTCAGGGCGGACAAGTCGCTGCCCGACCGGGACCGCGGCGTCCGCCCTCCCCCGGAGGAGAGGCTGATCAAGGCACGGGCCGGCGCGCTCGTCGTGGCGGCGGGGCTGATCGAGCGGCCCTACGTGTTCGCGGGGAACGACCTGCCGGGGGTCATGCTGTCGACCGCGGTGCGGCGGCTGCTGAACCTGTACTCGGTACGGCCGGGCGAGCGTGCTGTCGTGCTGACGGCGAACGCGTCGGGCGACGCCGCAGTGGCCGACCTCGCCGATGCGGGCGTCGACATCGCCCGGGTGGTCGATGCCCGACGCGGGGAGGGGGTGGTCCGTGCCCGCGGCAGGGGCAGGCTGCGCGCGGGGGAGTGCGCCGACGGCCGCGTTGTGGACTGCGACCTGCTCGTGACCGCGACCGGCTGGACCGCGCCGACGGCCCTGCTGGAGATGGCCGGCGACCGCCCGGTGTTCGATGAGCGGGCGAACCGGTTCTTCCCCGATCCGGCGCGCCTGCCTCGCGACGTCCTCGTCACCGGTGGCCTTGCCGGCGACGGCACGCTGGAGCAGCTAGTCGAGCACGCCCGGGCGACGGGGCGCGCGGCGGCCCGCCGCGCCTCTGGAGGACGGGAGCAGCCGCCGGCGGCGATCCCTGAGCTCGGCCGCGACGAGCACCCTGGGCTCTTCCTCGGCCCCACGCCCGGCGTCGTGGACTTCGCCGAGGATGTGTCGTCATCGGAGATCGCGGCCGCGGTCGCCGAAGGGTACGACTCGGCGGAGTTGCTCAAGCGGTATACGACGGCGACCATGGGGCCGACCCAGGGCAAGATCGAGTCCGTCAACACCATGGCGGCGCTCGCGGCCGCGACCGGCAGGACGCTATCGGAGACGGGCACGACGACGTCCCGCCCGCCGTACGTCCCGATCACGCTCGGCGCGCTCGCGGGCCGGCCGCAGGAGCCGGTCCGGTTGTCGCCAATGCAGCAGTGGCACGAGGCGCACGGGGCCCAGCCGCTGGTGGCCGAGGCGTGGGTGCGGCCCAACCACTACGGGGACCCGCACGGCGAGGTCCGCACCGTCCGTGAGCGGGTCGGCCTTATCGACGTGACGCCCATAGGCAAGCTGGACCTGCGCGGCCCCGACGTCCCCAAGCTGCTGAACCTGGTGTACACCAACAGCTGGTCCAAGCTGCCCATAGGCCGGGTGCGGTACGGGATCATGTGCGGTGAGGACGGCGTCGTGCTCGACGACGGCGTCACCGGCCGGCTGGCCGAGGAGCACTACCTGATGAGCACGACGTCGTCCGGGTCCGACCGCGTCTACGAGTGGCTCGAGTACTGGCTGCAAGTCGAGCATCCGGACTGGCAGGTGGCGGTCACACCAGTCACCACGGCGTACGCCAGCATGAACCTGGCCGGCCCGCGCTCCCGGGACGTGCTTGGCCGGGTGGTGGACGACGTCGATCTCGCCCCCGACGAGTTCCCGTACCTCCACGTGCGGACGGGCACGGTTGCCGGCGTGCCCGGCTGCGTGCTCTGGCGGATCGGCTTCACCGGCGAGCTGTCCTACGAGTTGCACGTGCCCGCCGGCTACGGGCTCGCCGTGTGGGAGGCGCTGCTGGAGGCTGGCGCCGAGGACGGGATCGGGGTCTTCGGAGTCGAGGCGCAGCGCATCCTGCGACTGGAGAAAGGCCATCTGATCGTCGGCCAGGACACCGACGGGCTCACCACGGCGGTGAGCACCGGCATGAACTGGGCGCTCAAGTTCGACAAGGAAGAGTTCGCCGGCCGGCCAGAGCTCGCGTGGCAGTGGGAGCACGGCGACCACCTGCGGCTGGTAGGGCTGCAGCCGCACGACGGTTCGATCACCCCCCCGGAGGCGAGCCAGATCGTGGACGGGAGGATGATCGTCGGCCGGGTGACGTCGAGCCGGTGGTCTCCGACGCTGCGGCGCTCGATCTGCCTGGCGCTGGTCGAGCCCAGACTCGCCGAGCCCGGCACCGATGTGACCGTCCACCTCCCGGACGGGCGCGACGTGGCTGCCCGGGTGCAGCCGTCCCATGTGCACGTCGACCCGGAGGGGGTGCGGTTGCGTGGCTGACGCGGCCGAAGCCGCCGTCGTGGCTCGCAGTCCGGTGGCCGCGGCGCCGCCCACGGTGATCGTTGCGGGCTGGGAGGTCAGCGCCCGCCGCAGCGATGCTGCGCTGCGCCTGCTCGACTGCACGGCGCTGGCCAAGGTGCAGTTGCGCGGCACGCCAGGCGGCGCGATCGAGCGGGCGCTCGGCGTGGCCCACGGGCAGGCGGTCCGGGACGACGCCGACCGGCTCAAGGTGGGGTCCGCCCCGGGGGAGTGGCTGGTCCTGAGCCCTCCAGGAACCTCCGAAGCCGCCGAGCGCTGGTTGCTCGAGGTGGCGGAACAGGCGAGGGAGTTCCACGCGGTCGTGGACCTGACGCACGGCCGCGCTCTGTTCCGGCTCACTGGTGACGCGGCGGCGGCCACCCTGTCCAAGCTCTGCGCGGTCGATCTAACGGCCGCGGCGCCGGACGGTGCCGCCTTCCGGAGCGCGGTTGCACGGCTGCCGACCGACGTGGTGCGCGACGACCGTGACCGGACGCCGTCCTACCTGCTCGCCTGCGACTGGTCGTACGGCCGGTACCTGTTCGACGTGGTGCTCGACGCCGGCGGCGAGTTCGGGATCGACGTCGCGGGCTTCGCTGCGGAGCCGAGCTGACCGCCGGCGAGCTGGGCCCGCAGGTACCGAGCCGTGGCCTCGGACCGGTTTGCCACCTGCAGCTTGCGGAGGATGTTCTTGACGTGGAACTTGACCGTCCCTTCCGAGATCACCAGCGCCCGGGCGATGCCGGCGTTGGTGCGTCCCCTGGCCAGCTGATCGAGCACGTCGAGCTCGCGAGGGCTCAACGGACCGCCGTTGGTGAGCTGGACGTCGGTCGGCCGGCCGGTGAGCACCGCCTCGTCCGGCTCGAGCGCCGCCGCGAAGTCGATCGGCCGGTTGCCGAGCTCGCTCGTGCGGGCCTGGGCCCAGTCGGCGAGCTTCCTGATCTCCTGCTGCTGGGCGAGCAGCCGCCGGCGTAGGACGGCGCGCTCGTAGCGCTGCGCGAATCCGGCGGCGAACAGCTCGAGCGCGGTCCTGTCGAGGACGTCGAGCCGACGGCCGGACTCCGGGCGGTCGCCGTGCAGAAAGCCGATCACCCGGCCGTCGATCGTCACCGGCGCCGCGACGAAGCCGTGCCAGTCCAGCGTTCCCGCGAACGCAGCGCGGAAACCGTCCGCCTCAGTGGCGAGCAGCGACCGCCGTCGCCGCAGCAGCTCCGCCTCGAGCAGCGGGTAGTCCAGCGCGACGCGTGCACCACGCAGCTGGGAGAGGGTCGCGGCAGCCCGCTCGGGATCGCCGCGGAGGTACAGCGCTGTTGCTACCAGCCAGCCGTCGTCGACGCTGCTGAGCACCACCCGCTCCAGATCCGTTGCGAGGCCGGCCTCGATCGCCGAGCGGTGTACCAGCTCGCTGACCGGCCCAATCTCGTCGAGCCGGCACAGCGCGGCGTGGACCCGCTCCCACATCGCGAGCCGCTCGGGCGTCCGGTCGTCGCTCACCGTCGGCGCTCCGCCAGGGGGCGGACCTCGAGCAAGTAGGCCACCATGAACTCGTTGCCGCCGATGTCGAGATGGTAAGCGTCGGAGAGCCGCTCGACCTGGTCGAGCTGCGGCCGGTTCTCCTGCAGCGAACGGTCGAACGGCAGCACGCTGTATGCCACCACCCGAGCGCTCGCACCGGCCTGGTACAACCGGGCCTCGGTCTGGGTGCGGGAGAGCACCGACAGGTGCACGACATACGCGACGCCGTCCGGGGCGAGGGCTTCGGGGAGCTTGCTGATGAGGTGGTCGACGAGGTT
>CAZMXH010000207.1:5774-6527 GCA_964570165.1 uncultured Actinomycetes bacterium | reverse complement strand
CACCTCAAGGGCACGCTTGACCACTTCGCGTCCGCGATGTTCGGCGACGGCATCACCACCCGCCTGCGTCCGTCCTACTTCCCCTTCACCGAGCCGTCCGCCGAGATGGACCTGCAGTGCTTCGTCTGCCGGGGCGCCTCGGTGGGCAACCCGGACGCACCCTGCCGGACCTGCTCGTCCGAGGGGTGGATCGAGTGGGGCGGCTGCGGGATGGTCAACCCGCGGGTGCTGATCGCATGCGGGGTGGACCCCAGCCGTTACACCGGTTTCGCGTTCGGCATGGGGTTGGAGCGCACCTTGATGTTCCGCCACGGCATCGAGGACATGCGGGACATGCTGGAAGGCGACGTGCGGTTCGCCACCCGGTTCGGGATGGAGATCTAGATGCGGGTACCCATGTCGTGGCTGCGCGAGCATGTCGCGCTGCCGGCCTCCGAGACGGCGCGCGACGTCGCCACCCGGCTCATCCACGCCGGACTGGAGGTGGAGCAGATCGAGCCGGCGGGCGAGGACGTCAAGGGCCCGCTCGTGGTCGGGCGGGTCGCCGAGTTCAGCGAGGAGACGCACTCCAACGGCAAGACGATCCGCTGGTGCCAGGTGGACGTCGGCGAGGGCGCGCCCCGGGGCATCGTGTGCGGTGCAAGGAACTTCGACGCCGGTGACCTCGTCGTGGTGGCGCTGCCGGGGGCCGTGCTGCCCGGCGGGTTCACCATCTCTGCGCGCAAGAACTACGGCCACGTCTAGGACGGGATG
>CAZMXH010000207.1:0-5764 GCA_964570165.1 uncultured Actinomycetes bacterium | reverse complement strand
AGCTCGGCCTCGGTGAGGTCCGGACGGGAATCCTCGTGCTGCGGCCAGACGAGGGGACACCGGGCGACGACGCGGCCGAGGTGCTGCGCCTGCGCGATGACGTCATCGACATCGCTGTGACACCCGACCGGGGGTACGCGCTGTCGGTGCGCGGCGTGGCCCGCGAGGTCGCGACCGCGTACGACGTGCCGCTGCGCGATCCCGCAGACATGCCGGTGAGCGTGTCCGGCGCGGGCTATCCCGTGCAGGTGGACGACCCCGGGCGGTGTCCGGTATTCGTCGCCCGCACAGTGCGCGGCTTCGACCCCGGCGCGGTGAGCCCGCAGTGGCTGCGACGCCGTGTCCAGCTCGCGGGGATGCGGCCGATCTCGCTCGCGGTCGACGTCACGAACTACGTCATGCTCGAGCTCGGCCAGCCGATCCACGGGTACGACGCCCAGGCGCTGCGCGGGCCGATCGTCGTCCGCCGGGCGCGGCCGGGCGAGACGCTTACGACGCTGGACGGCGTGGTACGCGACACCGATCCCGACGACCTGCTCATCACCGACGACTCCGGCCCGATCGGGCTCGCCGGGGTGATGGGCGGGGAGACGACCGAGATGGGCGCCGCGACGACGGACGTCGTGATCGAGGCGGCCAACTTCGAGCCGGCCGGCGTGTCGCGGACGGCACGGCGGCACAGGCTGCCGAGCGAGGCGTCCCGACGGTTCGAGCGGGGAGTGGATCCCGCGTTGCCGCCGGTGGCCGCCCAGCGGGTGGTCGACCTGCTGGTCTCCCTCGGTGGTGCGACCGCGGAGCCGGGCGGGACGGTAGTCGGCTCGCCACCCGAGCCGTCGCCGGTACGTATCAGGTCGACCCTGCCCACCGAGGTCGTCGGGGTGCCTTACACCGCCGAGGAGGTGGTGCGCCGGCTCGCCGCCGTGGGCTGCCGCGTCACGCCGGAAGGCGACGACCAGCTGTCCGTCGTGCCGCCGACGTGGAGACCCGACCTGACCGACCCGTACGACCTGGTCGAGGAGGTCGCCCGGCTGCACGGCTACGACGCGATCCCGTCGGTGCTCCCCGTTGCGCCGGCGGGTCGGGGGGTCACGTTCCGGCAGCGGCTGCAGCGCCGGATCGAGCGGGCGGTGGCGGCGGCGGGTTATGTCGAGGCGCCGGCGTACCCCTTCATGGGCGCGGGCGACCTCGACGCGCTCCGCGTCCCGGAGGGCGACCCGCGCCGGCAGATGGTGCGTCTGGCCAACCCGCTGTCGGACGAGCAGCCGTACCTGCGGACGACCCTGCTTCCCGGCCTGCTCGCAACGCTGCGCAGGAACGTAAGCCGCGGCTTCCCCGACGTTGCGCTGTTCGAGTCCGGGCTCGTGTTCCTTCCGGGCCCCGACTCGCTGCCCGTGCCGCCCCGGCTGCGAGTGGACCGGCGGCCATCCGATGCGGAGGTCGCTGCGCTCGAGGCGGCGCTGCCCGGCCAGCCGCTGCGGCTGGCGGTCGCGCTGTGCGGCAACCGGGAGCCCGCCGGCTGGTGGGGTCCGGCCCGGCCCGTGACGTGGTCGGACGCGGTGGAGGCCGCTCGGGTCGTCGCGGACGCCGCTCGGGTGAAGCTCGACGTCCGCGCCGCCGACCATGCGCCGTGGCACCCCGGTCGTTGCGCGGCGCTGTACGTCGGCGACACTCTCGTGGGTCATGCCGGTGAGCTGCATCCGCGGGTGATCGACGCCCTCGGCCTGCCCGCACGGACGTGCGCAATGGAACTGGAGGTCGGGTTGCTCGGCGCCACCGACGAGCCTGTTCCGGCGCCCGAGGTGTCGACGTTCCCGGTCGCCACCCAGGACGTCGCGGTGGTGGTGGACGCATCGGTCCCGGCTGCCGATGTCGAGGCAGCGCTACGCGACGGCGCCGGCGGCCTGCTCGAGTCGCTGCGGCTGTTCGACGTGTACGAGGGACCGCAGGTCGGCGCCGGACGGCGATCGCTGGCGTACGCGCTGAGGTTCCGGGCGCCGGACCGGACGCTGACGGTCGAGGAGACCTCCGCCGCGCGGGACGCCGCGGTCGCGGAGGCGGAGCGTCGCGTGGGAGCGGTCCTGCGAACCTGACCGATCGCGACCGGCCGGCAACGAGCTTGCATCCTCATGCGTAATTCTGAATAATCATTCGTCATGGGAATGCGGGCGGCCGTCGCGGGCGGCAGCGGCTACGCCGGTGGCGAGTTGCTGCGGCTGCTGCTGGCGCATCCCGAGTTCGAGATCGGCGCCATCACCGCAGGCACGAACGCCGGGTCACTCCTGGGGGAGCACCACCCGCAGCTGCCCGAGCTCGCCGACCGGGTGCTCGAGCCGACCCGCGGCGAGGTGTTCGGCGGTCACGACATCACGTTCCTGGCGCTGCCGCACGGGGCGTCGGCGGAGCTGGCCGCGCAGCTGCCGGACTCGATGCTGGTCGTCGACTGCGGCGCGGACCATCGCCTGACCGATGCGGAGGCCTGGCGAGAGTTCTACGGCACGGAGCACGCCGGTGCGTGGCCGTACGGCCTCCCTGAGCTGGTGTCCCGTTCGATCACGTTCGGCAGGCCAGACCCGGCTCCAGCAGGCGCGCAGACCTCGTGGAGCGAGGCCGAGCCTGCCGAACGTGATCGAACGGCGCCGGGCTGGGTGAAGCAGCGGGACGCCCTAGAGGGGGCGCGGCGGATCGCCGTCCCTGGCTGCAACGTGACGGCGGTCACCCTCGCGCTGGCACCCGGGCTAGCGGCTGGGGTGATCGAGTCGTCCGGCCTGACCGCCGTCCTGGCTTGCGGCACCTCCGGCGCCGGAAAGGCCCCGAAGTCACACCTGCTCGCCAGCGAGATCATGGGCAGTGCGAGCCCGTACGGCGTGGGCGGTGTGCACCGCCACGTTCCGGAGATCGAGCAGAATCTCGCCTGGGCGGCCGGCGGCCGTCCGGTGCGCGTGTCGTTCACGCCTACCCTGGTCCCGATGTCGCGCGGCATTCTCGCAACGGCGACCGCGCCACTGGCCGACGGGGTGGATCGGACGACGGTACGCGCGGCCTGGTCGCAGGCGTACGCCGACGAGCCGTTCGTCCACCTCCTTCCCGAGGGCAACTGGCCGGCCACGGCCAGCGTGCTGGGCTCCAACGCGGCGCACGTCCAGGTCGCGGTCGACAAGCGGGCCGGGCGCGTCGTGGCGGTCGTTGCGATCGACAACCTCGGCAAGGGGACGGCCGGCGCGTCCTTGCCGGCCGCGAACATCGCCCTCGGCCTTCCCGAGACCGCAGGGCTGACCACGAACGGGGTGGCACCGTGAGCGTGACGGCAGCAGCGGGTTTCCGGGCGGCGGGCGTCGCCGCCGGCCTGAAGCCGAGCGGGCGGCCAGACGTCGCCCTGGTAGCCAACGACGGGCCTCGCCACGACGCCGCCGCCGTATTCACCGCGAACCGGTGCAAGGCGAACCCGGTCCTGTGGAGCGAGCGGACCGTGGCCGACGGCTCGCTTGCGGCGGTCGTGCTCAACTCCGGGGGCGCCAACTGCTACACCGGCCCGCAGGGCTTCCAGGCGACGCACGCCAGCGCTGAGCTCGTGGCCGACCTGCTCGGCGTCGGGGCCATCGACGTCGCCGTCTGCTCGACGGGGCTGATCGGCGAGCAGCTCGACTGGACGGCCCTGGAAGCGGGCATCCGGGACGCGGCCGGCAAGCTCGCGGCGGACGGTGGCACGGCGGCCGCCGAGGCGATCATGACCACCGATACTCGGCCCAAGGAGGCGACAGTGGCCGGCGAGGGCTGGGTCGTCGGCGGCATGGCCAAGGGCGCGGGGATGCTTGCCCCCGAGCTTGCCACCATGCTCGTGGTGCTCACCACCGACGCCATCGCCGACGCGGCCACACTGGACCGGGCGCTGCGCGCCGCCACGCGGGTCACCTTCGACCGGCTGGACACCGATGGCTGCATGTCGACCAACGACACCGTGCTGCTCCTGGCCAGCGGGGCCTCCGGCGTGACCGCGGACGAGCCGGCGCTCACCGCCGCCGTCGAGGAGCTGTGCACCGATCTCACCCGCCAGCTGTGGTCCGATGCCGAAGGGGCACACCACGAGATCGCGATCGAGGTCGTTCACGCCGCGAGTGAGGCCGAAGCCCTCGCCGTCGGCCGGGCGGTTGCGCGCAGCAACCTGTTCAAGTGCGCAATCTTCGGCGGGGATCCCAACTGGGGACGGGTCCTGGCCGCCATCGGCACCACCTCCGCCGCTTTCGATCCCCAGTCGGTGGACGTGACCATGAACGGGGTCCAGGTGTGCCGGGACGGCGCGGCCGCCGAGGCCCGGAACAAGGTCGACCTGACCGAGCGCGAGGTCACCGTCACCATCGACCTCAAGGCAGGCGAGGAGCAGGCCACCGTGCTCACCACGGACCTGACCTACGACTACGTTCGCGAGAACTCGGCGTACTCGACATGAGCACGACACACGACAACCCCGAGCAGCAGGTGGCCACCCGGGAGGCGCTGTTCAAGGCGGCCACGCTGGTCGAGGCCCTGCCGTGGATGAAGCGGTTTCACGGAGCGATCGCGGTGGTCAAGTACGGCGGGAACGCGATGGTCGATCCCGCGCTGAAGAAGGCGTTCGCCGACGACATCGTGTTTCTCCGCCTCGCCGGTTTGAAGCCCGTGGTCGTGCATGGCGGCGGGCCGCAGATCTCCGCGATGCTGCAGCGGCTGGGCATCGCCACCGAGTTCCGCGGCGGGCTGCGGGTCACCACCCCGGAGGCCATGGACGTGGTCCGGATGGTCCTGGTCGGCCAGGTGGGCCGGGAGCTCGTGGGCCTGATGAACCAGCACGGGCCGTTTGCGGTCGGGCTGTCCGGAGAGGACGCGGGGTTGTTCACCGCGACCCGGCAGCACGCTCTGGTCGACGGCGAGCCGGTGGACATCGGGCTGGTCGGCGACGTGAGCGAGGTCCGGCCGGAGGCGGTCAACGACCTGATCAGCGCCGGCCGGATCCCGGTCGTCTCGTCCGTCGCGCCGGACGGTGATGGAGTCGTCCATAACATCAATGCCGACACCGCGGCGGCGGCCCTCGCGGTAGCGCTCGGTGCCGAGAAGCTGGTGATCTTGACCGACGTCCCGGGGCTCTACCGGGACTGGCCGGAGTCCACCGAGGTGATCAGCGATATCGACACCCGTGAGCTTGCCGCCCTGCTGCCCGACCTCGACGCCGGGATGGTCCCCAAGATGCGCGCCTGCCTGCGGGCTGTCGATGGCGGCGTGCCGGAGGCGACCGTGCTGGACGGGCGGCTGCCCAACGCGCTGCTGCTCGAGGTTTTCACCGATGCTGGAGTCGGAACCATGGTGGTGCCCTCATGACCGATACCCACGTCGACCTGTCAGGGCAGGCGGCGGTGTCCGCCCAGGCAGCCGACTTGTCCGGCCTGACAACTGGCGAGGCAGCTCCTCAGAGCGCGGCGTGGCTCGACCGCTACGGCGCGGCGCTGATGAACACGTTCGGGCGCCCGCAGCGCGTGCTGGTCCGCGGCGAAGGCTGCTACGTCTGGGACGCAGACGGCCGCCGCTACCTCGACCTGCTCGGCGGCCTGGCGGTCAACGCGCTCGGGCACGCCCACCCGATGCTGAACTCGGCGATCACCGCACAACTCGCCACGCTCGGGCAGATCTCGAACTTCTTCGCCTCCGGTCCGCAGATCAGGCTGGCCGAGCGGCTGCTGGAGCTCGTGGGAGCGCCGGGAAGGGTGTTCTTCACCAACTCGGGCACCGAGGCCAA
>CAZMXH010000206.1:0-6573 GCA_964570165.1 uncultured Actinomycetes bacterium | reverse complement strand
GCGGCGACCGGCATCACCCAGTCGGGGGCGTTCGTGGGCGGTGTGGCGGGCCCGTTCCTCATGGGCGTGATCGCCGAGCGCCTCACCTACGGCGCCGGCTGGACCTTCCTCGCCGCCTTGGCCGCCCTGTCCGCCGTCGCGATGCTCGTCATAGACCGGACCCTGCGCTCGCGTTGATTCTGACCGGGTGGCGCGCTCACCGGTGCCGCTTGCGAGCCTCGGCCAGGCTCGTCCCGCCGCGCACGTCGCGCGCGATGAGCCGGTCTCGGGACTCGATGGCCCGAGCGCGCTCGACCACGGCATCGGCCGCGTCGCGCGGCACGACCACCACACCGTCCCCGTCGGCCACCACGAGATCGCCCGCGCCGATGCGGACGCCGTCGACGACGACGGGAAGGCCGGGATCGACCGAGACGAGCCGCCCGCGCCCGGACCGCGGCGTCGTGCCACGGGCGAACACGGGATACCCGCTCGCCGCGAACTCCTCCGCGTCGCGGCAGGCCCCGTGCACGACGGTGCCCCCCAGGCCGAGACGCACCGCCTCGAGCGCGATCAGCCCGCCCCACACGCTCAGATCGGTTCGCCCGTCGGCGTCGATGACCACGATGTGACCGGCCGGAACCCGGTCGAGGTAGTCGTTGAAACCGCCATGCGTGCCGGGCTCGAACCGCACCGGATAGGCGGGGCCGGCCACGGCCCTCGCAGCCGGCACCGGCGGTATCCCCGTGATCACGCCACCGGCCACGTCAGCCGCCGCCATGGCGTCGGACACGCTGCAGCTCGTCAACCCGTTCCAGGCCGGCGTCACAACCATGGCTGCTGCTGCACCTCTCGCTCCGCACTGGTTCCTCGAGGACGGCTGGTACGCTCCGGAAGGCGTGACCAGGAACGCGACAAGGAAGCTGACGGAGTAGCCGTGCCCGACCGTCCCATCGTCGTCCTCGTCGAGTGGAGCGCACCGGAGATGACCATGGAACAGGCCGACGACGTCGCCGCCAAGTCGAAGGCGGTGTTCGACGCGACGCCTGGGCTGCTCGACGCCCGGTTCTTCGGCGACTTCGAGACCGGCACGCATTGCTTCCTGCTCACCTGGAAGGACCGCGAGGCGATGGAGCGGTACATGGCCAGCCAGGCCATGCACGCGGTGCGCGGCTCTGCCGCCCCGTTCGTCGCCGGCAAGCCGACGCGGCGCATCTTCGTGGAGTACGGCGACGGCTCGCCCGCCGGTGGGGACGGCTGAGGGAACGCGCTCACCGCGCGACCTCCGCCGGTGCCCCCGCCTTCAGACTCTCGTAGACCCGCTCCGCGGACAGCGGCAGTTCGTGCAGCCGCACGCCCACGGCGTCGGCGATCGCGTTGGCGATCGCAGGGGCAACGGTGGAGTTGGTGAGCTCACCGGCCATCTTCGCTCCGAACGCGCCGGGCCCGGCCGTAGGCTCCAGGGTCACCGTCCGCAACCGGGGGACGTCCATGGTCGTCGGAAGCTTGTAGTCGCCGAGGTTGAGCGTGGCGACCCGGCCGTCCTCGACGACCAGGTCCTCCATGACCGCCCCGCCGAACCCGAAGACGAAGCCCCCCTCGAGTTGACCCTTGTGACCCACCGGGTTGATCACTGTTCCGACGTCGACGGCGAGCGTCACGTGCTGCACCCGAATCTCGCCGGTCTCCGGATCGACGTCCACCTCAGCCGCGCAAGCGCCGAAGTTGTAGTCGCCAGGCTCATCGTGTCCATGCCGCGCCGCCTCATAGCCGCCGTCGGCCACCAGATCCTCGCCGTCGCCGACGATGAGACCGGCCGCGTCGCCCAGGGACACCCGGTTCGCACCGTCCGCCCCCACGAGCCAGTCGTCGACCAGCGTGATCTTCTCGGTCGCCTCGCCGAGCGTCGCGGTGGCGGCCGCCTCGATCTGCTCCTTCAGCAAGCCGGCGGCGCGCGCCGCCGCCCGGCTCGCCAGGTGGGTCATCCGGCTGCCCCCGACGCCCGGGTCGAACGGCGCGGTCCGCGTCGACTCCCGGCGTACCCGCACCCGTGCGGGGTCGACCGACAGCACTGCGGCGACGACCCGCTGGATCACCGTGTGGGCACCGCCGCCCTGGTCGGGTATGCCGGTGAGCGCCGTCACGGTCCCGTCCGCGCCGAACGCCAGGCGCAGGCCGATCTTCCCGCCGCCGATGTGCCGAACCCCGATGGCGACGCCGCGTCCCCTCCGCAGCCCCGGCGCGGGCGGGTTCGGAGCACCGTGCCCGCCCTCCCGCCGCAGGGTCTCGAGCAGTTCCGACGCCCGCACCTGCCGCGGCCGGTCGCCGGCGGGGTTCGCCTCACCCTCGCGGAGCACGTTTCGCAGCCGGAACTCGACGGGGTCGATCCCGAGCTCCCGGGCGATGATGTCCACGTGCGACTCCCCCGCGAACAGCGCCTGCACCTCGCCCGGAGCCCGCATGTGCCCGCAGGGCGCGGTGTTCGTGTAGACGGTGGTGACCGCGATGGACGCGGCGGGGACCCGGTAAGCGGCCAGCGTCTGCACGCCGCCGGCGAGCGCGAGGTGCGGCAGCGGCTTCGCAGCGGCGTATGCGCCGCCGTCGAACACGAGCTCTGCCTCGTGGGCCAGGAACCTCCCGTCCCGGTCCACGGCCGTCCGCAGCCGGATCGTGGCCGCGTGCCGGGGGTTCGCCGCGGCGAGCTCGTCAACGTACGACATGACCGACTTCACCGGTCGCCCGGTGGCCCGTGCGAGGTAGTAGCACACGTACTCGTCCGGCGAGTAGCCCTTGCCGCCGAAGTCGCCGCCGATGAACCCGCTGTCGACGTCGATCTGCTCCGCGGGCACGCCCAGCGCGGCGGCCATCTGGTTCCGCAGGTTGAACGGCGCCTTGTTGGTCGAGACCACGTGGCCGATCCCGGCCTCGTCGATCCAGACCAGGCAGGCGTGCGGCTCGATGTACCCGTGGTGCTGCCGCGGCGTGCTGAAGGTGTGCTCGAACACGTGCGGTGCGGCCGCGAACACCGCGCCGAGGTCCGCCTCGCCGCTCCTGACCTCCATCGTGCCCTGGACGTTCGGGTGCGGGACCGCGGGCCGCTCGCCGCCGAGGTAGGTGTACTGGTCGCTATCCGGGTGCAGCACCGGGGCGCCGGGCGCCAGCGACGCCTCGGGATCCAACACCGCGGGCAACTCGTCGTACTCCACCTCGATCAGCTGCGCAGCCCACTCCGCCGCCTCCCGCGACTCCGCGGCGACTGCGGCGATCCGCTCGCCGACGAACCGCACCCGGTCTGCGGCAAGAACCGGCTGGTCAAGAAGCCGGCGCCCGAACCGCGCGCGCTCGATGTCGTCGGCGGTCAGCACGGCGTGGACGCCTGGTTGTGAACGCGCCTGCGAGGTGTCGACCGACACGATGCGCGCATGCGGCAGGTCGCTGCGCCGGTACGCCGCCCACAGCATGCCAGGACGCGAGACGTCCGCGGCGTACTGTGCGGCGCCGGTGACCTTGGACATCCCCTCGACGCGGTACTCCGGGGCGTCCAGCACCGGCGGAAGTTCGGTCGGGACCGCGTCGTAGTCCATCATCGATCCTCCGCAGTGGTCCCGTTGGGCGCGAGCCGGCGGAGCGCGCGACCGGTCCACACCCTGGCCATCTCCCGTTTGTAGTCCGCCGAGCCGCGCACATCCGAGATCGGGTCCACGCTGTCGGCGACAAGCTCGGCTGCGCGCTGCACGGGTTCGGGGTCCGCGGTGTCGGCACCCTCGAGCGCGGACTCCGCCGCCGCAACCCGCAACGGCACGGGAGCCGCCGCGCCGATCGCGAGTCGCACATCCTGCCAGCGCCCGCCGTCGGTGCGGCCACTGACCGCCACGCCCACGGTGGCATAGTCGTCCTCGGTGCGCGGTAGGTACTTCAGGTACTCCAGCCGTGCTCCGGTCGGCCGCGGCGGCAGCAGTACCGACGTGATCACCTCGCTCGGTTCCAGGCTGGTCTCGTAGAAGTCGACGAACAACTCGCCGATCGGGATCGTGCGCTCCCCGCCCGGCCCTCGGACTCGCACGACGGCGTCGAGCACGAGCAGCACGGGGGGCGGGTCCTGGGCGGGGTCGGCGTGGGCCAGGTTGCCGCCGACCGTTCCCTGGTTGCGCACCCTGATCGTGGCGATCCGTCCGAACGCCGCGGCCAGCCCAGGGTCGAACGCCCGCACCGCCTCCGACCGCTCCACGTCCCGGTGCCGTGCGAGGGCGCCGATCTCCAGCCCACCGTCGGAGGTGAGGCGGATCGTCCTCGGTAACCCGGAACGGTGCAGCCCGATAAGCAGCCGCGGGCTGATGAGCTGCTGCCGCAGCAGCAAGACGACCGACGCGCCGCCCGCGATCAGATGCGCGTCGTCACCGTTGCGCTCGAGCAGGTCAACAATCTCCTCGACGGAGTCGGGTGCCGCGTAGTCGAACGACATCATCACGCCGGCCGGGACTCCGCCGGGGAGCCGGAAGCCTCGCCGGCGGCGGCGAGGATCGCTTCGACGATTCCGTAGTACCCGGTGCAGCGGCAGAGGTTGCCCATCATCCAGCGCCGTACGTGTGCCTCGTCGGGCTCCGGTGTCTCGGCGAGCAGCGCGGTGGCGGCCATGAGCTGCCCGGGTGTGCATATCCCGCACTGGAAACCGCCGTGCCGGATGAACGCGTCCTGCAGCGGGCTCGGCCCTTCCTCGTTCGCCAGGCTCTCGACGGTACGGACGGCTGCGCCGTCGACCAGGACCACCGGCAGGAGGCAGGCGGACATCAGCTCACCGTCCACGAGAACGCTGCACGCTCCGCAGATGCCTACGCTGCACCCTTCCTTGGTTCCGGTGAGCCCCAACTCGTCGCGCAGGAAGTCGATCAGCAGCCGGTGCGCCGGCACCGAGGCCTGGACCGAGCGGCCGTTCACCTCCATGCTTACCGTGTGGACGCTCAACGCACCTCCCGGAGCAGAGCGGACGGGATGTATACGCTAGCGTACAGCGGTTGAGTGAGGGAACCCCGACACCCACCGTCGACAGCGCCCGCTGCGCACTGCCACGATGCATACATGGGCGGGGCTGACGAGCGCCTGGACGAGTACCGGCGACTCTATGCGGACGGGTTGATCGACGGCGTCGCGGTCGTGACGGCCGACGCGAGCGCGTGCGACGCCTGCGCCGCGCTAGCCGACATGCTGTACCTGCCGAGCCGGCTGCCCCGGCTGCCCATCGCCGACTGCGCATCGCCGGAGGGTTGCCGCTGCCGCTACGAGCCGTCGTTCACCGTCTACGAGTGATCGCCGCCCGAGCCGCCGGAAGCGTCACCGTCCTCGTGCCGGGCGATCCAGTCCGCGACCACGGTGCCCGTCTCGGCGGGCGCCGACCAGAACAACCCGTGCCGCACTCCTTCGATGACCCGGAACTCAGCATTCGGCAGGTGCTCGGCGAGGTAGCGAGACTGGTCCCAGTGCGAGCCGGTCCCTCCGACATGGGTGTCGCGATCGCCGACGAGCACGAGCGCGGGCTGGCGGATCTGCGGCAGCAACGCCGTGGTCTCATGCTCCTGGCGTGCGGCGACGTGCTTCAGGTAGTGCTCGAGCGGCGGGCGGTTGGACCAGAAGGCATTGATCAGCCACTCGACGCGATCCGGGTGTTCTGCCGCGAACTCGGGCGTGAAGAACGTTCTCCTTATCGAACCGCGCAGGTAACCCTCGTAGCCCTGCTCGATGAGCCCCTTCGCCGCGGCGACCGGGATGCCGCGAGTCTGCGGCCTCGTGTCGTCGAACTGGCCCGGCCCGGACGCGGCGAGGATCAAGGTACGAACGCGGTCCGGCGCATCGAGCGCCATCCACTGCGCCACCCGCCCGCCCATCGAGTGCCCGAGCACGTGGGCGGACTCGAGGCCGAGCCGCTCCAGCAGCGTGAGGGCGTCGGCGGCGAAGAGCCGCGTTGTGTACCGGTCGTCGGTAGCCGGCGAAGCGCCCGTCCCCCGGTGGTCGAAAGTGATCACCGTACAGCTTTGCGCCCAGCGGTCGACCAGATCGGGTGGCCATGTCGCGCCGGGATAGCCGGTGCCCGCGATCAGTAGCAGCGGCGGCCCGGAACCGGTCACTCGATGCGCGAGCTCGACCGTCGGAACTCGGTGGTCTCCGATATGCATAGCCCCCTGATCCAACCGTTCCCGGATCGTTATCGACAGCTGGCGACGGTGGTATACAGTACCATACACAATTGCTCTCAAGGGTCACAGGTGTGGTGGTTCCTCATGCCGTCCGAGTACCTACAACCAACTCGCGATCAGGACTCTGGCCCGCCACCGCCGCAGGGCAACGCCATGATCCGCGTCTCCGATCTGGTCAAGATCTACCAGGCCGACGGCGCCCGGGAGGCCGTGCGTGCTGTCGACGAGATCTCGTTCACCGTCGAGGAAGGGCAGTTCTACACGCTCCTCGGCCCGAGCGGATGCGGTAAGACGACCACCCTGCGTTGCATCGCCGGTCTGGAGCGCGCCAACGGCGGCACCATCGAGCTGGCCGACACGGTCGTCGTCTCGGACCGGCTGTTCGTCCCCCCGTACCGGCGAGACA
>CAZMXH010000205.1:0-6610 GCA_964570165.1 uncultured Actinomycetes bacterium | reverse complement strand
TGATCGCGAAGGGTGCTGCCCGGCTGGCGGGTGCGGGTGTGCCGTCCCCCCGCCACGACGCGGAGGCGCTGGCCGCCCACCTGCTCGGGATCAGCAGGGGAGAACTGGCGCTGCGGCCTAAGCCGCCCCCCGATTTCGCCGATCAGTACACCGCGCTGGTGGAGCGTCGCGCGGCCCGCGAGCCCCTGCAGCACATCACCGGCGAGGCGCACTTCCGGCATCTCACGCTGCAGGTTGGCCCTGGCGTGTTCATCCCCCGGCCGGAGACCGAGGTCGTCGCCGGCGCCGCGATCGAGGCGGCCCGCGCCGCCCGCCGGCCCGGTCACCGGCCACTCGTCGTCGACCTCTACGCGGGCTCCGGGGCGATCGCGTTATCCGTCGCCACGGAGGTCCCCGGTGCCGTCGTACATGCGGTGGAGTCCGACGACCGCGCGGTCGAATGGCTGCACCGCAACACCGCCGGCACCGAGGTGGCGGTGCATCACGCGGACGTCGACGGCTGCCTTCCCGACCTGTCCGGCACGGTGGACGTCGTCGTCGCCAACCCCCCGTACATCCCGCGCGGTGCCCGGATCCGCGACCCGGAGGTGGCGGCTCACGATCCCGCAGCCGCGCTGTGGTCGGGGGACGACGGCCTGGAGGCCATCCGCGTGCTGGAGCGTACGGCGGCCCGGCTGCTGCGTCCCGGCGGTGTCGTGGTCGCTGAGCACGCCGACGTCCAGGGCCCGGCCGCCGTGGCAGTGTTCGAAGCGAGTGGCGTATGGCGCGATGTCGCCGATCACCAGGACCTGACGGGGAGACCGAGGTACGTGACTGCCCTCCGGGCGGCCACGGCTTGAGCCACTCGGCCCGCGAAGCGGATCAGGCTACCCATCCGCAAGGTAGGCGCCGGCTAGCCCACCTGATCGCTGCGTGTCCACCTGTTGAGACACGATCAGGGGAGCAACCCTGCGCTAAAGGCGTGCAAGGGTCACCTGATCGCCAGCCAGGTGCCGATCAGGTGAGTGATCGGCGAGTCGTCCAGCGTCCCGCTCCAGCCGTGCCGGCACGCGGACGGGACGGCGGACGGCTTCCGCACCTCGCACCACGCGGGGGTAGATTCGGCGGCGTGAGCCGGACGTACGACTGCACGGATCCGGGCCAGCGGAGCCGGGGGATCACCGCGGCGGTGCGCGCGGTCAGGCGCGGCAAGCTGGTGGTGCTGCCGACCGACACCGTCTACGGGGTGGGCTGCGACGCGTTCCGTCCGGAGGCGGTCAACGCGCTGCTTGCGGCCAAGGGCCGGGGCCCGGACATGCCTGTGCCGGTGCTGATCGGCTCGGCACGCACGCTGTCCGGCATCTCGAGCCAGTCCAGCGGCGTGGTCAAGCGGCTGACCGACGCGTTCTGGCCCGGAGGGCTCACGATCGTGTGCCGGCAGCAGCCGTCGCTGGCCTGGAACCTCGGCAACACCGCGGGCACGGTCGCGGTGCGGATGCCGCTTCATCCCGTCGCCATCGAGGTGCTACGGGAGACCGGGCCGATGGCGGTGAGCAGCGCCAACCGCACCGGACAACCGCCGCCTCGCACCGGGGAGCAGGCGCGCGAGCAACTCGGCGAGGCCGTCGCGGTGTACCTCGACTCGTTTCCCACCGAGGACGACGTCCCGTCGACGATCGTCGACGTCAGCGGCGACACCCCCCGGGTGCTGCGCGAGGGTGCGGTCCCCATCGAGACGCTGCGCGAGGTCCTGCCCGACATCGCGAGCCCTGCCGCCGCGCCGTAAGGTCGCCGGGTGCGCGAGTACCTCCTCATCTTCCTGGTCGCCGCGGGGACGACGTACCTGCTGGTAGGGCTGGCCGCGGGGATCGCGCACCGCGTCGGCGCCGTGCCGCCCACGCGTGACCGCGATGTCCACCGCGAGCCGGTGCCGCGGCTCGGCGGGCTGGCGATGCTGGGTGGGCTGTTCGCGGCCTTCCTCATCGCGAGCGTGCTGCCGCACATGGGACGGGTCTTCGAGGAGTCGAACGCCCCCCGCGGGGTGCTCGTCGCTGCGGCCGTCATCTGCCTCGTCGGCGCCGCGGACGACATCTGGGGGCTGTCCGCGCTGACCAAGCTCGCCGGGCAGTTGCTGGCCGCCGGCATCCTCGTCGTCGAAGGGGTGCAGTTGTTCTGGCTGCCGCTGCCGTCCGGCACCCCGTTCATCCTCGACTCCACCATGGGAGCGGTGCTCACCGTGCTGCTCGTGGTGGGCACGGTGAACGCGGTCAACTTCGTCGACGGGCTGGACGGGCTCGCGGCAGGCGTCGTGGGTGTCGGCGCCGCCGCGTTCTTCAGCTACGCGTACGTGCTCACCGTCGAGCAGGGGCTCACCAGGCTGACCACGCCGGCGCTGGTGGCGGCGGTGCTGGGCGGGATGTGCCTCGGCTTCCTGCCGCACAACGTCCACCCTGCGCGGATCTTCATGGGCGACGCCGGCGCGCTGCTCCTCGGCCTGCTGCTCGCAGCCGGGACCATCACGCTGACCGGGCAGTTCTCGTCGCCGAGCATGCAGGATGAGGGCGGGACGTTCCTGCTGGCGTTGCTTCCGCTGGTGATCCCGGTCGCAGTGATCGCGCTGCCGTTCGTCGACCTGGTGCTCGCAGTGTGGCGGCGGACCGGCGCGGGCCGCTCGCCCTTCGCCCCGGACAAGCAGCACCTGCACCACCGGCTCTTGGAGATCGGCCACTCGCATCGGCGTGCCGTGGTCATCATGTGGGTGTGGGCCGCGCTGATCGCGTTCGGCATCGTGCTTGCGGCGCTGTACGGCGGGTGGCGGGTCTACGCCGGCGTCACGGTGGCCCTCGTCGGCACGGTGCTGTTCACCATGGGGCGGCCGCGCGCGTTGCTGGGGCGCGGAGCACGATGAGGGTGCAGGCGCACGTTGCCGCCCGCCGCTGGACGCTCGCGGCTGGAGCGGCCTGTTCCGTGGCCGGCGGCCTCGCAGGCGGAGCCGGCGGGCTGGCCGGTGCCGTGGTCGCGACGCTGATCGTGGTGGCATTCCTGTCGACCGGGTTGGTCCCCGTCCTGGTCACCGGGGCGGTGCGGCTGCGACCAGGACTCGGGTTGGCTGTGTTGTTGCTCACATACACCTTGCGGCTCGCGCTCGCGCTGCTGGCGCTCGCGCTGATCTCGCGGATCGACGCCGTGGACGGGCGGTGGCTCGGCACGACGATCGTGGCGACCGCGCTCGCCTGGTCCGCGGCCCACGCGTGGCACGCCGTGCGGCGGGCGCGTAGCGAGCCGACGGTCGTCCCCGAGCCGCGGCGTCCCGAGCCGGACCGCGATCCGCCCTAGGAAACGGTGAAACCGCAGGTCAGCAGCGGGCTCTCGGACCGGTCCGGATAGACTGCGGAGCAGCCATGAACTCCGAACCGTCCGACCAGTCCCGCAGGGAGCAGACGGCGGCCTGGAACGCCGCCAGCCTGATCATGGCCGGCGTCGCGTTCTGGGGCGGTATCGGATGGCTGCTCTCCCAGTGGGCGGGCAATCGGGCGTTCCTGGTGGTGGGGCTGCTGTTGGGGTCGGCCGCCGCGCTCTACCTCGTATGGGTCAGATACGGTAGGGCGTGATCCCGGCCGCTGCGGTGTGCTGGGATCAGCTTGCTAGAGGAAAGGACGCCGTTGACCACCAGCCTGCGTGCCGCAGCAGCATCGGAGGAGTTCCACGCTCCCGGACCAGCCGACTTCGAGCTGCCTGCGATCTTCACCGTGGGCGGCTTCGAGTTCACCAAGCCGATGCTCGTCATCGTGCTCGGGACGGTGTTTCTCGGGGTGCTGCTGTACTACGTCGCCGGGCGGTCGAGCGTGGTGCCCGGCAGGCTTCAGTTCGCCGTCGAGGGCGTATACGGGTTCGTGCGCAACGGGGTGGCCGCCGACGCGATCGGCCGCGAGGGCCTGAAGTACGTGCCGTACCTGTTCACGCTGTTCGTGTTCATCGCCGTACTCAACCTTTCCGGGATCATCCCGGTGCTGCAGTTCCCGGCGACGTCGAAGATCGCGATCCCGCTGGTTCTCGCGATCATCTCCTGGATCATCTTCAACTACGTGGGGATCAGGCGGCAGGGGTTCGTCGGCTACTTCAAGAACATGATGTTCCCGCCCGGCGTGCCGTCCTGGCTCTACCCGCTGCTGGCGCCGCTGGAGTTCCTGTCGACGTTCGTGTTCCGGCCGATCACCCTCACGCTGCGTCTCACGTTCAACATGTTCGCCGGACACCTGGTGTTGTTGCTTACCGTCCTGGGCGGGGAGTATCTGCTGCTCGAGACCCAGGGTCTGGTCGGGTTCGCCGCCGGCAGCGTGTCGCTGCTGTTCAGCATCGTGCTGACGTTCTTCGAAGGCTTCATCCAGCTGCTGCAGGCGTACGTGTTCACCTTGCTGTCCGCCATCTACATCGGCGGGGCACTGATCCACGAGCACTAAGGGCCCAAGGACAACGAGTGCCGTGGCACCTACCTCAAGGAAAGGAAGAAGGATGACTGGCTCCCTGAACATGGTCGGGTACGGCCTCGCCGCGATCGGGCCGGGCGTCGGCATCGGGCTGATCTTCGCCGCGTACATCAACGGCGTGGCGCGCCAGCCCGAGGCCCGCAGCGTGCTGCAGGGCATCGCGATCCTGGGCTTCGCGCTTGCCGAGGCGCTCGCCATCATCGGTATCGGCCTCGCGTTCGCGCTCAACCCGTAGCCGAATGCCGATGTTGACCGTGCTAGCCGTCCCCTTGGCTCAGGAAGAGGAGGGGCCGAACCCGCTGCTGCCGCATGCGTCCGAGCTGATCGTCGGGCTGGTCGCATTCGGGATCCTGCTGTACGTCCTCTGGAAGTTCGTGTTCCCGCGGTTCGAGCAGACCTATGCGGAGCGCACGGCGGCGATCGAGGGCGGCATCAAGGAGGCCGAGCAGAAGCAGGCCGAGGCGCAGCAGGCGCTCGACGAGTACCGCCGGCAGCTCGCGACGGCCCGCGAGGAGGCGGCGCAGATCCGCGCCGATGCGCAGCGGCAGGGCCAGGAGATCATCGCCGAGATGCGCCAGCAGGCTCAGGTCGAGGCCGACCGCATCACGTCCCGGGCGCAGGCCCAGCTCGCAGCGGAGCGCGAGCAGGTGATCAGAACGTTGCGGGCCGAGGTCGGAACCCTGGCGACGGAGCTGGCTAGCCGTGTGGTCGGCGAATCGCTTGCCGACGACGCGCGGTCCCAGCGCGTGGTCGAGCGCTTCCTGGCCGAGATCGAGTCCGGGAACGGAGCGGACGGGCCCGTAGGCTCGCCGAACGGCAGGTCGTAGATGGCACCAGCGAGCACAGCGCTGCAGGAACGGTTCGAGGAGGTCGTGCGCCAGGCGAGCGGCCGTGCGTCGGCCATCGGTGACGCTCTGTTCCAGGTCGCACGGCTGCTCGACTCCCGGGCGTCCGTACGCCGGGCGCTGACCGACCCGGGCCGCAGCGCCGCGGACCGGGAGACGCTTGCGCGCCGGTTGCTCGACGGCAGGGTCGAGGACGCCGCCGTGGAACTCGTCGCGGCCGCGGTCCACGAACGCTGGGACCGGCCGAGCCTTCTGGTCGGGGCAGTGCTCCGATTCGGCGTCCTGGCCCACCTGGCCGCCGCCGAGGCGGCCGGCCGGCTCGACAGCGTCGAGGACGAGGTGTTCCGGTTCAACCAGGTGCTCCGTGCCGAGCCGGCGCTGCGAGCCGCGCTGCTCGACCGCACCGCGCCGGCGGAGGCCAAGAGTCGGCTGATCCGCACTCTCCTCGAGGGCAAGGCGCAGCCCGAAACCGTCCGCCTGGTGGAGTACGCCTCTCTCGAGCGCCGGGAGCGTAGCCTGGAAGGGGAGTTGGAACACATCGCCGAGTTGGCCGCCGAGCGGCAGCAGCAGCGGGTGGCCGTGGTGCGGGTCGCCATGCCGCTGAGCGACGAGCACCGCGACCGGCTGCGGCGCGCACTGTCGGAGCAGGTCGGTGCCCCTGTTCAGCTCCATGTCGTCGTCGAGCCGGAACTCGTCGGCGGCATCAAAGTGGAGATCGGCGACGAGGTCGTCGACGGGACGGTCGCCGGACGGCTCGACGACGCGCGCCGCCGACTGGTTACCGACGCTCGCGCACCCAGCTAGACGGCATAACCCGACAACGTTCACCGTGCAGAGATAGAGACAGGAGCAACCGATGACGGAGCTGACGATCCGTCCCGAGGAGATCCGGGAGGCGCTCGACGCCTTCGTGCGGTCTTACGAGCCGGCCGCGGCCGCGCGGGAGGAGGTCGGCCGAGTGATCGACGCGGGCGACGGCATCGCCCGTGTCGAGGGGCTGCCGTCCGCGATGTCCAACGAGCTCTTGGAGTTCGAGGACGGCACGCTAGGTCTCGCGCTCAACCTGGACGTCCGGGAGATCGGTGTCGTGGTGCTGGGCGAGTTCGCCGGCATCGAGGAGGGCCAGTCGGTACGGCGGACGGGAGAGGTCCTGTCGGTACCCGTTGGCGACGGCTTCCTCGGCCGCACAGTCGACCCGCTGGGCAAGCCGCTGGACGGCCTCGGGGAGGTCGAGGCGGAGGCCCGGCGTGCCCTCGAGCTGCAGGCGCCATCCGTGATCAACCGGCAGGGTGTCAAGGA
>CAZMXH010000204.1:0-6648 GCA_964570165.1 uncultured Actinomycetes bacterium | reverse complement strand
CAACACCGTGGTCGGCCGGGCTTCGGCGCTCACCATCCGGCCACCACCTCTTCTTGGGGTCTTCTCAAGCTCTTCGTGGGTTCTACTTGGGCTCTACTCGGGGCACTACCTGCGGGCTCTGCCTGGGTGCGCGACGGCGCCGCACCGGACATTTACTATAGTTGACGCAACGTGGTCCTAAGATAGTAACCCGGCGGTGCGGCTTGCCAACCCCTACCGGGTCCGGAAGGCCAACCAGATGGCGCGCGCACCGCTGTGCGGATCCGGGTTACGCCACTGGTGCGGGCGGTCGGTCCGGAAGTGCAGCGAGTCACCCGGGGTGAGCGAGTACGTCTCGTCGGTCACCGTGAACTCGAGGCGACCTTCGAGCAGGTAGACCAGTTCCTCGCCGGGATGGACCATCGGCTCGGGGCCGCTGTCGGCGCCCGGGCCCACCACGGCGAGTGCTCCGGCCAGCAGGAACTGGCCGTACGGCCCGGAGATGCCCTGCAACTCCAGCCCGTCCTTGGACGTGGCCACGGGGAGCCGCTCCGCCGCGGGGGTGAACACCACGGGCTTGTCCGCGACGTACTCGTTGACGAAGAACGACACCGGCCGGTTGAGCGCGACCGACAGCTTCATCAGCGTCGTGATCGTGGGAACCATGTTGCCCTGTTCGATCCGGTAGATCGCGGCCGCCGACAGGCCAGCCCGCTCCGCAAGTCGCTGCAGCGACAGGCCCTTCTGCTGACGCACCTCGCGCACCTTCACGCCAAGGCCGTCGATGACCGCTCCGACCGCCGCATCGGTCGCGTCGTTCACCATCGCCACTGCTCACTCCATGCAACTCGGCCCAAGCCCGGAGATTTTGTCCCCGTCGCCTCGACAGTGCTTTTACTATGCTACTAGAGATAACGGGCCGAACCGCTTGACAGGCCCAACCCGTTTCCTATAGGCAACGAATGTAGGCGGTTGCGACACGACCAGAGGAGGCAACCGTGGTCGAACGTCTCGGGCAGCACGTCGTCGACTCGCACAGCCACATCGGCGCGATGGACGCCTGGAAGTTCTACGATCTGAAGGAGCCGGTGAAGCCGACGGTCTACGAGTTTCCGGACACCGCCAGCTACCTGAAGCACATGGACCAGAGGGGCGTCGAGCGCGCGCTCATCCTCCCGAACTACGGGATCCCCGTGCAGGAGCAGCCGTTCTCGCTGAACCCGCTCGTCCTTGACTCGGTGAGCAGTTCCGACCGCCTCGTCGGCGGGCTGTGGGTCTCCTTCCTGCCACAGAACAGGGAGCTGACGATGCAGGCGCTCGAGTCCGCGGGCGAAAGCGGGATCGTGGCGCTGAAGACGACGTTCCTACTCGGCGGCAACCCCAACCCGGAGGGATGGGACGAGCAGACCGAGGAGATAGCGGAGGCGTGCTTCGCCGCCGCGGAGCGCCATAACCTGACCTTCCACTTCCACACGAGTGCCGGCGGCAACTCGGACATCACCCACTTCATCCCCCTCGTCGAGCGGTACGGGAAGCGGGTGAAGATCTACCTGGTCCACTTCGGCGGCGGCGTGAGCGGCCACATCAGGCTGGTACCCAGGTTCCTCGACTGGGTCGAGCAGGGCTACAAGGTCTACACCGACACCTGCTGGTCGATCGGCTTCGCGCCGCGCTGGCTGCTGACCGACATCGAGCGCCGCGGCGTGGGCCACGACCGGGTGCTGTTCGCATCCGACGAGCCGTGGAGCGAGTTCGAGAGCGAATACGCGAAGCTCGCCACCGCGCCGGTGAGCGAGGAGCTTCGCCGGAGGGTGCTCTACGAGAACTTCCTGGAGCTCTACGGTCAGGAGGGTTGATCGCCATGCCAGCCAGCGCCAGGCCGAAGCTCGGTAGCCTCATCGCGGAGTTGCAGGGCCGTGGCGCGCGGATCGAGCGCGACATCGGCGGCCGCCGGTCGGGCGCGGGGCCCGCCGACGCCGGGATGATCTGGATCGAGGGCATGCGGGTGACCTTCCCGTTCACCTCCGACTACGTGACCCACTCGCCGTTCGTCCTGCGCGAGACCAGCGAGGGATGGGGCCTGTACCGGGACGGTGAGTGGGTCGCCAGGGCTGACGTGCCGCCGCGGCCGCGGTTCTACGACCTCGAGACCGAGGACGGCATCCCGTACTGGAAGATCGCCCTGCTGCACATCGACTCGCTCGCAACGACGGTCATCCAGACGTGCCGGCACTGGGGCACGTCCGACCAGTGCCGGTTCTGCGGCATCGAGCTGTCCCTGGAGGCCGGCGCCACGATCCCGGTCAAGCAGCCCGCCCAGTTGGCCGAGGTGGCTCGAGCGGCGCAGGAACTCGACGGCGCGGTGGACGCGACGCTCACCACCGGCACCACGCACGGCCCCGACAAGGGAGCCCGGTACCTTGGCAAGTGCGCCAGTGCGATCAAGGAGGCCACCGGGCTGCCGATCCAGGCCCAGTTCGAGCCGCCGGACGATCTGAGCGTCCTGGAAGAGCTCAAGGAACAGGGCGTGGACTCGGTCGGCATGCACATCGAGTCGTTCGACCCCGAGGTTCTGGCCTGGGTCGCGCCGCCGAAGGCACGCACCGGCGTGGACGGCTACTTCGCCGCGTGGGAGCGAGCCGTCGAGATCTTCGGGCCGGGCCAGGTGTCCACGTACGTGATACTCGGGATGGGCGAGGACGAGCGGATCACCGTCGACGGCTGCAAGCGCGCGGTCGACGCCGGGGTCTACCCGTTCGTCGTGCCGCTGCGCCCCGTCCCTGGCAGCCTGCTCGAGGACTGGCTGCCGCCGCCGCCCGCCTACGTCGAGTCGCTGTACCGGCAGATCGGCCCGTACGTGACCGGGCGCGGGCTCGGGTCGTGGAACGTCACCGCAGGCTGCGCGCGCTGCCAGGCGTGCTCGGCGATAGCGGCCTTCGAGGAGATGCCCCACGATGGCGTCGACAGGCGTTCGCTCCCCATCGCACGCGTCGGCTGAGCCGGGCGCACCCGAGCACGGCACGGCGTGCCGGCTCGTCGCCACGCCTGCGGAGCGGCAGACGCACTTCGCGATCCGGGAGGCGGTGTTCGTCCACGAGCAGGCGATCTTCCGCGGCTCCGACCGTGACGAGCGCGACGACGATCACCGGACGCTGCACGTGCTCGGCTTCGTCGACCAGCGGCCGGTGGGCGCCGTCCGGCTCTACCCGCTGGACGAGCCGGGGCTGTGGCAGGGCGACCGGCTCGCCGTGCTCCACGAGTACCGCCGCCGGCACCTCGGGGGCCCGCTGGTGCGATTCGCGGTGCGGACGGCGGCCCGGCGCGGCGGACGGCAGATGGTGGCCTACATCCAGCCGGCGAACGTGGTGTTCTTCCAGCACCTCGGGTGGCTGCCGGTCGGCGAGGTGCAGCCGTATGCCGGCCGCCCGCATCAGCGGATGGTCATTGATCTCGAACCGTGGCGCCGGTCCGCGTGAGGCCGTCGCGCGCAAGGTCGGCCAGCATCGCCTCCTGGCCGTCGAGCCGCACCCGCAGTCTTCCCGTGTCGTCAACAACGCCGGCCTCGGCACAGGCCAGCCCGCGGTCGTCGAACGCGCGCAGGCAGTCCGCGACTCGGTGCGGCTGCACGCACAGCAGGAACCCGTAGGTGGGGAACACGGTCACCCACCGCTCCAGCGGCACGCCGTCCGGCCGCGGCAGCCGGCCGAGGTCCAGGCTCACGCCGGCGCCGGTCGGCTCGAGCAGCATCGCCAGCGAGCCGAGCACACCGCCCATGCTGATGTCCTTCGCGGCGGTACACGCACCGTCCTCGGCCAGCGTCGGCAGCAGCGCGACGTCGCCGGCGAGCCGGGTGCCCCGGGCTTCCAGCGATGCGAGGAACGGGAAGTCCGCTCGCACAGCGCCGTCCATGCAGTACGCGACCAGCAGCGCCTGGCCGGGACGGACCTCGTTCACCGAGAGCACGTTGGCTCCCACCCGCCCGACGATGAACGCGGACAGCGCGCTGCCGCTGTCCGCGACCGTGAGGTGGCCGCCGACGACCGGGATGCCGTACGTGTCGGCGGCCAGCCGCATCCCCGCCAGCACCTGCTCGGCCATCTGCTGCGGGCCCACCACGGTGTCGACTATCGCGAGCGGGCGGGCACCCATCGCCGCGACGTCGCTGACGTTCGCCACGACCGCTGCCACCCCGGCGCCGTGGGGGTCCGCCGCCACGAACGGCGGGAAGATCGCCTCGCCGGCCGCCACGATGCGTTCGGTGCCGACGGGAACGACCGCGGCGTCGTCGCCGGGCCCGTGCAGCCAGTCGCTCGGCCCGAAGATCTTCTCCAGCAGCCGCAGCGATCGCTTGGCGCGGATGCCCTGGTTCGATTCGTACCCGGCGACGATGGCGTCGAGCACCGCGTTGGGCACGGCGTTAGGCATGGCGTTGGGCACGGCGTCGGCCATAATCGCACTATAGAACTAACATCAATGATCTTCTACTATACGGAATGCCGATGGTCACTCCCACCTTCCTCGACCTCCCCCGCCGCGCCGGTAAGCCGCGCGACCGCGGAGTAACACACGTGTTCGACGATGGCCTGCCACCGGAGGCCGTACGGCAGATCCTCGGCACCGCTGGGCGGTACGCGGATGTATGGAAGCTCGCGTTCGGCACCGCCTACCTTGACCCGGCGCTTGCGAGCAAGCTGGCGGTGCTGGCGGCCCACCAGGTACTGGCCTGCGCGGGCGGAACCCTGCTCGAGGTCGCCTGGACGCAGGGGCGGGAAGCCGAGTTCCTCGACTGGGCACAGGCCGCCGGGTTTCCGCTGGTCGAGGTCTCCAACGGCGCAACTGACATGCCCGCGGCGGACAAGCGGCGGCTCATCGAGTCCGCGGCCGACCGGTTCACGGTGCTCGCGGAGGTCGGGTCCAAGGACCCGGCGGCTGTCGTCAGTCCCGAGGACTGGGCGAAGGAGGCGGCCGCCGACCTCGACGCCGGTGCGCGCTGGGTGATCGCGGAGGCCCGCGAAAGCGGCACCGTCGGCCTCTACAGGGCGGATGGATCGGTGCGCGACGACGTGGTCGACGCGCTGCTGCAGGCGGTCGGCCCGGATCCGCTGATCTTCGAAGCGCCGCGCAAGACGCAGCAGGCGTGGTTCATCCGGCGGTTCGGTCCCGACGTGAACCTCGCCAACGTTCCGTCTGGAGGCGTCCTGGGCCTCGAGGCGTTGCGCGTCGGGCTGCGGGCGGACACCATCGCCGCCCGCTCGCGGGAAGGAGGCGGCCGATGACCGCGAGAAACCGGACGCCGGACCGCTACCGCGAGGTCAGCCTCGCCGAGGTCGACGTCCCACTGACCGAGGCCGCCCTCCGCGAACTGCTGCTGGGACGGGACGCCTACCGGCGGACCAGGTTCATCGTCGTGCGGCGCGGTCCGCAGACCGCCCTGGTCGAGGTGGAGAAGGAGACGACCGAACCGCTCTTCTCGCCGATCACCGACGTCCGGCTGCTCGCCGGGGCCGACGAGTGCGCGGTCGTGGATGCCCCGGACCTCGACCCAGCGGTACCGTCGGATCTCGCGACGGCCGCTCGCCGGCTGCCCTCCCCCGCCCGCTGTGTGATCGTCTACGGGCGTTTCGAGCACGTCTCGTTCCTGCTCGATCCGCAGCCGCTGCGAATGCGGGTGCTCGAGACCGTGCCGCCGAGCCCGCCGAAGCTGGTGGAGCAGGTCCGGCGGGTGCTGAGCATCGCCGACGACCTGCCACCGATCGAGGTGGAGCCGGTTCTGGTGGACCTGCACGAACTCGCCCGCACCCGTCCGTCCGGCCACTACCTGCTGCCCTGCCGTGCCGGGGCCACGGCGCCGCCCGGTGCACGGCTGGACTACCTGGACGAGCGGCCGCCGCGCGGCGACTGGGTCCTCGTCGGCTGTGAACGCTCGCGGCAGATCCACCGCTGGGTGTACGGCGATGTGCCCCCGAACGTGGACTCCTGCCCACGGGCGATGGTGGGCGACATGACCGGCGACGAGCCGACGCTGACGAAGTGCTGCCTGTTCGAGTACGAGATCGAGGTCGAGGGAGCGCGTGTGACGGTGCCGTGGGGCGCGTCCATGGACGAGATCAGGCGCGGCATTGCCGCGCTCGCGACGGCGATGGAGCCGACATGGGCGCCCGGATAGCCGACGCTCCCGAGTACGCCCACCTCTGGGCCAGCGACGAGCTCCGGTCGCTGTTCGACCACGATGCCCGGCTGCAGGGCTGGCTGGACATCCTGGCCGCGCTGGCCGCGGCGCAGGCCGAGCTCGACATCATCCCGGCCGGCGCCGCGGAGTCTATCCGCGAGCATGCCCGAGCGGACCGGCTGCGCCGGGACGTGCTTGTGGACGAGACCCGCCGGACCGGCCACTCCACCCTTGGGCTGATCCGCGCGCTGCAGCAGATCCTGCCCGAGCACGCGCGCGAGTGGGTCTACTACGGCGCCACGGTCCAGGACGTGACCGACAGCTGGACCGCGCTCACGGCCAAGCGGGTCGGCGCCGCCGTCCGGCGCGATCTCCTCGCAATCGAGGACGCCGCGATCGAGCTCGCGCAGCGGTACCGCGACACCCCGATGGTGGGACGGACCCACGGGCAGCCCGGCGCCCCCATCACCTTCGGCTACAAGGCTGCCACCTGGGCCGAT
>CAZMXH010000203.1:5903-6653 GCA_964570165.1 uncultured Actinomycetes bacterium | reverse complement strand
GCACCCGGACGGCCGCTCGGCCGGCCTCAACCTCACCAGGGCCAGCCTGGACGCGTCGATGAAGTACCCGTGGGCGCGACCGGCCGACGGCGGCAACAAGTTCGGCGTCTACGCGGACGACCTGGAGGTCTTCGAGTGGCTGCGGCAGGACGCTCCGCCGCGGCGGCCGTGTGTGGAGGCCCAGGTGATGGACTTCGCCGACGATGTCGCGTACTGCGTGCACGATGTGGAGGACGCCATCGTCGCACTGCGGCTGGACCCGGGGTCGCCGCTGGACGATCCGGGAGAGCGTGACCGGCTGGCCGCCCAGACCATCGAGTGGTATCTGCCGGACGGAACCAAGGACGAGGTCCTCGCGACGCTCGACCGGTTGCGCGCGCTGCCGTACTGGGTCGACAGGTACGACGGCGGGCGCCGTTCGCTCGCCGCACTCAAAGACATGACGAGTCAGCTGATCGGCCGGTTCTGCGATGCGGCGGAGGAGCGGACGCACGCTGTTCACGGTGGCGGGCAGCTCACTCGGTACGCCGCGAACCTGGAGGTCCCGCGGTCTACGCGTACCGAGATCGCAGTCCTGAAGGGGTTGGCAGCGGTGTACGTGATGACCGCGCGCGACCGGCGGCCGGTATACGTCCAGCAGCGCGAGATGCTTTACGACCTCGTTGAGGTGCTGCGTAAGCGCGCGCCGGAGGCGTTGGAGCCGCCGTTCCGTGCCGACTGGGACGCCGCGCCGGACGACGCCGCGAAGCT
>CAZMXH010000203.1:0-5893 GCA_964570165.1 uncultured Actinomycetes bacterium | reverse complement strand
CCGGTGGTGTCCACCGCGACGTCCGGGGCGATGCGGGTGCTGGTGGACCAGGTCGCGTCCCTCACCGACGCGTCGGCGCACGGCTGGCATGCTCGACTGGTCGAGTCCTAGTTCGGTTGACATGGCCGACTCGACGTTGCAGTGTCAGCGGCGTGGCTGATCAGACGTTTGTGATCGTGGGTGGTGGCCTGGCTGGCGCCAAGGCCGCGGAGACGTTGCGCGGGGAAGGGTTCGACGGCCGGGTGGTTCTGCTGTCCGCCGAGCTCGAGGCGCCGTACGAGCGGCCGCCGCTGTCCAAGGGGTACCTGCTGGGCACCGAGGAACGGGAAAGTGCTCGTGTTCACCCGGAGTCGTGGTATGCCGAGCATGACGTCGAGTTGCGGCTCGGCACGCCGGCCACCGGACTCGATCCGTCCGCCCACGAGGTCGAGCTTGGCGGCGGGGAGCGGCTGCGCTACGACAAGCTCCTGCTGGCCACCGGCTCGGAGCCGCGGCGGCTGGACGTCCCCGGTGCCGATCTCCGGGACGTCCGTTACCTGCGTGACCTCCCCGATGCCGACTACCTGCGCGATGTGCTCGGCGAAGGCCACCGCGTGGCGATCATCGGCGGCGGTTGGATCGGTATGGAGGTCGCGGCAGCCGCTCGCACGCACGGCGCCGAGGTCACGCTCGTGGAGATGGCCGAACTGCCGTTGCAGCGAGTACTCGGCGACGATGTGGCCAGGGTGTTCGCGGACCTGCACCGTGAGCGCGGGGTCGACCTGCGGCTGGGCACCGGCGTCCGGGAGATCGTCGGCGATGCGGAGCGGGTCGTGGCGGTGGTGACCGATGACGGGACCGAGATCATGGCCGACACCGTGGTGGTCGGCATCGGCATAGCACCGCGTACCGATCTCGGTGAGGCCGCGGGCTTGGCCGTGGAGGACGGCATCGCTGTCGACGCGTCCTTGCGGACATCCGACCCCGACATCTACGCCGCGGGTGACGTGGCCGCAATCGACCACCCGCTGCTCGGCACCCGGGTGCGCGTCGAGCATTGGGCGAATGCGCTGGACGGCGGCCCGGCGGCGGCGCGGTCGATGCTCGGCCAGGAGGTGTCGTACGACAAGCTGCCGTTCTTCTTCACCGACCAGTACGACCTGGGCATGGAGTACATCGGACACGCGCCGCCCGGCGGCTACGACCGCGTCGTCCTGCGCGGAGACGTCCCGGGGCGGGAGTTCCAGGCGATCTGGGTGCGGGACGGCAGGGCGATGGCCGGCATGCACGTCAACATGTGGGACGACGGCGTCGCCCCGCTGGAGGAGCTCATCCGGTCCGGACGGCGGCTCGACCTCGATCGGCTGGCCGACGCGACGGTTCCGCTCGCCGAGGCGTAAGCGACGCTGCCAGCCGGACAGGATCGGTGGATGCCGGACCGCGCGAAGTCACTGCGGGCGGACGTCGAACCGGAGCGCCTCCGCCGCCTGGTCGAGATGCTCCCCGCTCCACGGTCGCGACTCGTCGACTCCGCGGCGATGGCCGCAGCCGACGCCATGATCAGGGACGCTCTCGCGGCCGCCGGGTGGCCAGTGGAGCTGCGTCCGTTCACGGAACCGGGCGGCAGTTTCGGCGAGCGGCTTCCAGCCGTCCCAGGAGTCAACGTGGTCGCGACCAAAGAGGGAGCGTCACGCGACGCGGTGGTCGTTGTGGCTCATCACGACACGGTGCCGGGCACCGGCGGGGCGGACGACAACGGTAGCGGGGTAGCCGGGTTGGTCGAGCTGGCCCGGTTGCTCGGCCCGGTGGGGTTGCGTCGGTCAGTCGTCCTCGCCGCCGTCGACCACGAAGAGCTGGGCTTCCTGGGAGCGCGGCATCTGGTGCGCGAGCTGACAGCCGCACGCCGCGTGGTCGGTGCGTACGTGCTGGAGATGCTGGGCTACACCGACCGCACGCCGGGCAGCCAGCGGCTGCCGGCCGGCATCGGTGCGGTCTACCCGCGGCTGGTATGGCGGCTGCGAGCGCGCGGGTTGCGCGGGGACTTCACCGCGGTGATCTACCGGCGATCGTCCCGGTTCCTCGCCACGGCGCTCGCCGACGGGCTGCGCCGGGTTGCCGGTCCGGGTGCGGTGGTGCCGGTCCGGGCGCCGGCCGATGTGCCGATGCTCGGGCCGGTGCTCGCCCGGACGGTGCCGCTGGTTCGCAACTTCGTGCGCAGCGACCACGTGCCGTTCTGGGAGAAGGGGCTGCCCGCCGTACAGATCACTGACACTGCGGACTTCCGCAACCCGCACTACCACCGGCCGGGCGACACGCCGGACACGCTCGATTACGAGCAACTGGCCGACGTCGTCGCCGCTACCGCGTACGCCGTCGAGCGGATTGCGGGGAGCTTGTCGCAGGACGAGTAGTGACTCGACGATCTCGTGGGCTGCCGCCCAGGGTGCCGCGGGCTCGGCGCGGGAGCGGTGGCGCGTACACTGCACACTCGTGGCGGGGCGGATTCGCGATGAGGACATCGCAGCGGTCCGAGAACGCGCCAAGATCGAGGACATCGTCGGCGAGTACGTCACGCTGCGCGGCGCGGGCGGCGGCTCGCTGAAGGGGCTGTGCCCGTTCCACGACGAGAAGACGCCGTCGTTCCACGTCACGCCGGCCCGAGGGCTGTGGCACTGCTTCGGTGCCTGCGGCGAGGGCGGGGATGTCATCTCGTTCGTGCAGAAGTACGACCAGCTGACCTTCCCGGAGGCCGTGGAGCGGCTCGCCGACAAGGTGGGCCTGCAACTGCGGTACGAGCAGACCCGCGCCGGGGGAGCACCGGAACGGAACCGGGAGCAGCGCACCAGGCTGATCGATGCGCACCGCGCGGCCGCGGAGTTCTACGCCGAACAGCTAGCCGAGTCGTCCGAGGCACTTCCCGCACGCCGGTTCCTGGACGAGCGCGGCTTCGAGCGCGACGCAGCGGAGCACTTCGGCCTCGGTTACGCGCCGCGCGGGGGCGACGTGCTGTGGCGGCACCTGCGGCAGCGCGGGTTCACCGACGAGGAGTTGGCGACGGCGGGGCTGGTGGCCCCCGGCCGCGGTGCGCCGTACGACCGGTTCCGTGGCCGGTTGCTGTGGCCGATCCGGGACCTGCTGGGCAGCGTGGTCGGTTTCGGCGCGCGGCGACTGTTCGACGACGACCGGATCGAGGCCAAGTACCTGAACACACCAGAGACGCCGATCTACAAGAAGAGCCACCTGCTGTACGGCGTCGACCTGGCCAAGAAGGAGATCGCCCGGCGTTCGCAGGCCGTCGTGGTGGAGGGCTACACCGATGTCATGGCCTGCCACCTCGCGGGCGTGCCCCACGCGGTCGCCACCTGCGGCACGGCCTTCGGCGACGACCACGCACGAGTGCTGCGGCGGTTGCTGCGCGACCAAGATGAGCTGCGCGGTGACGTGATCTTCACGTTCGATGGCGACGAGGCCGGCCGCCGGGCCGCCATGCGGGCCTTCGAGGGCGACCAGCGGTTCGTCGGGCAGACCCGCGTGGCGATCGAGCCGAACGGCCTTGACCCCTGCGAACTGCGGCAACGGCACGGCGACGCGGCGGTGCGAGAGCTCGTGGCCAGGCACCAGCCGCTGTTCGCGTTCGCCATCAGGACCACGCTCAGCGACTTCGACCTGGACACCGCCGAGGGCCGGACGGCCGCGCTGGAGCGCGCCATCCCGCTGGTGGGCCGCATCCGCGACCATGCGCTGCGCGACGAGTACGCCCGCAAGCTCGCCGGCTGGGTGGGGGCTTCGGACGAGATGGCCGTCGTTCAGCGAGTACGGGCGTCCGCGGGGACGGCGAGCCGCAGCCGCGGGCGAGCGCCGCGCGCGAGCGTCGCCCAGCCCGGGCAGCAGGCACTCGGCGTCCCAGTGCACGGCAACGTGGACCCGCAGACGCTGGCGCTCGAGCGGTCAGTGCTTCGCGCGGCGATCCAGCGGCCGGCGCTGGCGGGTCCGACCTTCGACGAACTGGAACCGCCGGCGTTCCTGTCGCCGGCGTACCGGGTGCTGTTTGAGACCGTGGCGAAGGCTGGCGGCTGCGGTACCCAGGCCGGTGGCCGGGAGTGGGTGGACGCGCTGCTCATCGCAGCGCCGGACGATGCCACGAGGACGCTGGTCACCGAGTTGTCGGTAGAGCCGATTCCCAGCGGGGACGCGGAACTGGGGCGGTACGTCGAGTCGGTGGTGCTGCGGCTGCACGAAGTGTGGGTGTCGCGCCAAGTGGTCGCGTTGAAGGCGAAGCTGCAGCGTACCGACCCGTCCGAGGAGACCACGGCCTACAACCGGCTGTTCGGGGAACTCATGGCCCTCGAGAAGCACCGTCGCGACCTGCGCGAGCGCGGCCTGGGCAACGGCGCGTGACCGGCCGCGTCATGTCTTGTCCGCCAGGATCGCCTCCATTTCCACGATCTGGACGTACTGCGTATTCAGCATCTCGTACGCCCAATCCTGCAGGATGAAGTCACTGCTGTTGGGGAGGAAATTGACGATCATGTCGATCGCGCCTTGGTGGTGCGGGATCATCAACTCGAGGAACAGCACGTCGAAGGCTGTGCCCGTGGACGCGCTCAGGTCATCTAGCTCCTCTTGGGTGGCCATCCCCATCTGCTCGAGCATCTCGGGATTCTGCAGCATTTGCTGGTAGGCCTGCTCGGCATTCGTGACTTCGAGGCCGTTCCAACTCTGCCAGTTCTGCATCATCATGATCTCGAGGCCTTGCTCGACGTCGATCCGGTCGGCGAGTGCAAGCACGGTGCTGTCGCTCGACCTTGTCGGGGCCATTTGGCTCATGACCAGCGCCTGGTAGTGGTGCGGAATCATCATGCTGACGAACTCCTCGTCAGCTTGGTTCGGCGCCATCAGCGTCGCACCCGACGCCATGGCACCGGGCTGCGCCGTCGCCGTCACGGATGCGGTCGTCGCGCCGAACACCAATGCAGTCGCGACTAGCGCGCCGGCAACCTTTCGATATCTCATGATGAGCCTGTCCTTCCTGCTGCGTCACTTGCTTGGCGAGACGGGCGGACGGGCCCCGGCAGGCGCGCCACCGGGGCCCGTTCTGTGGATCAGTTCCAACCCGGCGAGAGGCTGTACTGGGTCTGCGCGTTGAAGTAGTGCTGTTTGACGCTGTTGGCGCTGGGCACCCCTCCGGTGCCGGTGATCTTCAGAACGTCCAGGCCCTTCGCGATGTCGCTGGAGTAGATGAACCCGTTGTACCAGTACGCCGACCAGGAGCCGCCCAGTCCTGGCGGGTCCAGCGGTCCGCGCTCGAAGTAGGCGATCTCGACGGGGTTTCCGGAATCGGTGAAGTCCAGTACCGAGACGCCGCCCTGGTACCAGGACTGGACCATGATGTCGCGGCCCTTGACCGGGATGAGCGAGCCGTTGTGCGCGACGCAGTTCTCGCTGTTCTGCTGGTGACGCGGAATCTTGAAGTAGCTACGGAACACCAGTTCGCGGTCGTCGCCTTCGCCGACGATGTCGAAGATGGCGTTGGCGCCACGCTCCGGTCCGACGGCCTCGTTGCAGGTGGCTGCGGCGCCGCCGCCCAGCTCATCAGTGAAGATGACCTTGCTGGCGTCGTTGCTGAACGTCGCCGAGTGCCAGAAGGCGAAGTTGGGATCGGTGACCGACGTGATCAGGTACGGGTCCGTGGGATCCGAGATGTCGAACAGAGCCCCCTGACCCATGCAGGCTCCCGCGGCGAGGTCCTGCTCAGGGAAAACCGTGATGTCGTGGCAGCCGGCGGTGCCGGGAGCGCCTCCGTCGGGGAACACCCCGGTCCGCAGCAGGGGGGCGGGGGCCACGAGCGCCCAGCCCGAGGCGGCCGGAGGCCCCGCGGCCCGCGCCTGGCCGGCGCCCTGCGCCGGCCCCGCCC
>CAZMXH010000202.1:1560-6682 GCA_964570165.1 uncultured Actinomycetes bacterium | reverse complement strand
GCGCTCGACCCAGAGATGATCAAAGAGGTGCTCGACGCCATGGTCGAGCTCGCGGAGTCCGGCATGACCATGATCGTCGTTAGCCACGAGATGGGGTTTGCCCGGGCCGTCGCCAACCGGATGGTGTTCATGGCCGACGGCCAGATCGTCGAGGTAGGCACACCCGAGCACTTCTTCACCAACCCACAGGAGGAGCGCACCAAGCTGTTCCTCTCCCAGATCTTGTAGCCCTCCTGGGATCTTGGGGCCCCGTGGTGCAATAGGCTGCGGTCATGGCGCGCAATCTTCGGCGGCGAGCGCTGTACGCCTTGGCGACGAACAGCCAACTCGAGTCCCTGATCCGCTCCCGGCCGGGACTCGAACGTCGCAGCTACCAGGCTGCCAAGCGCTACATAGCGGGCGCCACGCTCGACGAGGCGCTCGCCACGGTCCGACGGCTGCGCGACGCTGGCTACGGCATCAGCCTGGACCTGTTCGGCGAGGGCACGGCCGACGAGGACGGCGTTCGGGAGGTCGTCCGCGGCTATCGAGACGCCGCCGCGGGCGTCAGGGAGACCGGCGCTGACGTCAATCTCGAGATCGTCCCATCCCACCTCGGCATCGACCTTGGGCTGGACGTGTGCCGCCGCTATGCGGACGAGATCGTCGAGCTACTCCCGCCCGGCTCCCGCCTCGAGGTCAGCGCCGAGGAAAGCTGGCGTACACCCGCGATCATCGACCTCGTGCTCGGCCTGGCCGGAGCGGGTGCGCCAGTGATCGCCACGCTGCAGGCCAACCTGCGCCGTAGCGCCGACGACGCCGAGCGACTGCTCGAGGCGCAGGTGCCGGTTCGGCTGGTCAAGGGCGCCTACCTGGAGCCGCCGGATGTCGCGTACCCGTGGGGTGAGCAGACCGACCTGCAGTTCGTCCGGCTCGCACACAAGCTCCATCCCGGCGCTGGGCTGGTGCTCGCCACCCACGACCCGGTGATCCGGGAGTCGCTGCTCGCCAATCTCGACGGCGTGTCGATCGCGATGCTGCTCGGCGTGCGGGAGGGCGATGCCGCCGAACTCGTCCGCCGGGGCGTTCCGGTGCGGATCTACGCACCGTACGGCGACCAGTGGTTCCGTTACTGGTCGCGGCGGGTGGCCGAGGCCCAGGGCCACTGACCGTCAACTCGGCTCGGCGACCCGGGCGAGGAAGTACACCGCCCCCGTCTTCGCGTGCCGCACGACGGCCACGAACGGTCGGTCGACGTGGAACGGCACCGGACGGATCCTCTCCAGCGACACCAGCCGCATCGATAGCGCAGTCGCGGCGGCCCCTTCGAAGCCCTGCTCGTCCACGTCGACGACCGCCTTGTGAACGGCCGTCTCGATGAACATCGGGTCCGCGGCGATCCCAGAGAAGTCGGCCCTGTGGGGGTCGAACGCGTCCATCACATCGAGCGCCCGCAACGGCTCGTTGAGCTTCGCCGTCACCTCGACCCGGAACCGTGGCAGCGCCAGGTCCACGGGCATCCGCGACGCCCGCTCCTGAAGCGCGATGATCGTGTCGACGCTGAGCGCGGCATCCGGCTCATCCGCGAGCAGGACGTCCACGACGGCCTCCCCCGCCGTGGGCAGCGTCACCATCCGCCAGCCGTCCACCGCCGCATAGGACAGCCGCTCCTCCTGGTGCATGGTCGGAACCTCGCGGGTTCCAGACGGGGCGTGGAACGGCGCGGGCCGCGTGGCCGGTCGCAGGAACGGCATCCGCCACGCCACCTTCAGGTACAGCGCGTTGACGATGACCGCTCCTGTCTCGGTGTGCACGGCGCGCTGCGGGAGCAGGTCCTTGATCAGTCCGCGGGTATCCTGCTCTACCGCATCGTTGATCTTCGCTAGCGAGCCCTCCGGATCGCCCTCGAAGTCCGCCGAACGCAGCCGGCCTCCCGGCCAACTCAGCACCGCCTCCCGGTACGACTCCCGGAACTCGAGCCCCGTGCGCATCCACAGCGTGTTGCTGACCGCCAGGTCCGCGTCAGCCACCCGTGCCGATCGCCGCAGCACGTCCGCGAGCTGGCCGAGCTCCCCGCCAGGGCAGATCGCACGCACGATCTCCTCGTACGTCCTGCCGCGGGCACCCTCCGCCGCGAGCCCGAGCGCCGAGGCGACCGAGTACGGCGACCAGACCAGGTTGCCCGCCCCCGGCAGCTTGCCGTGCAGCGCAAGCATGAACTCGAGGTGGGGACGGTACATCGTCAGCACCCTACCCGGAGCGCTCCCGGCCCGCGGATCACGCAGACGGATCGTAACGCTTCAGCATGGCCAGCCCGATCGCCGCTCGCCGCACCCGCTCGCGAGCGGTCTCGACGGCTAGCTGCTCAAGGTGCCGTCCCGCCGGGTACAGGTTCGGCGCGTTGCGCACTGTGAACTTCACGTACACCGGCGAGGCCACGCGCACGATCTCGGGAAGCTCGTAGTGCCGGACGGGCGCTCCGTAGTCGTCGGCGGCCTCGATGTACACGTCGACGGGAACCGTCACGGCGGCCCGGATAGCGGCGATGGCCGGCACCGGCAGGTCGACGGGCAGGTTCAGCGTCGACGCACCGAGGTCCTGCAGCACCCTGGCCGTCGCCGGGTTCGCAACCGGCATCGCCACCGACACCTTAAGGACGAGGTCGGCCGGCAACTCGCCGGCCCTCTTCATCTGGGCCAGCACCCACAGCTGTCCGACGTCGGCGACGAGTACGCTGCGCACCCCCAGCTCGCAGCCGCGCCTTACGTCCTCCAGCCCATACACCAGCTGGTCCGCCCCTCGCAGGCTCGCTGCGACGGCGCCTCCCCCAGCCGACCTCGCCTGCGCGCCCACGTCCCAGCCGCCGCGCGGGCCGGTGAACAGCGACACCTCGACGTCGTTCTCCCGGCCAAGGGCGACCATCCGCTCGATTTCCGCGTCGGTCAGCAACATGATCCCGCTGCCCTGGCTGATCCGGTGCACCGGCACGCCGTGCTCGGCAGCCGCCTCCAGCACCGCCTCGAAGGCCTGCGGGCTCTCAACGGACGGGATCTCCACCCGGTAGCGCGCGCCGTCAGCGAAGGTGAGGGGCGAGGTGCGCAGCGTACCGTTGTCCCTGCCGGGCAGCCCGAGGGAGTCGAGGAAGCTCCTGGTCGCGTCCATCACGATCCTCCCTCCGGGAGCCGATACCCCAGCCGAGCCGACAGCGCCGCTGCCCCTTCCCTCGCACACGCCGCGAACTCACCGGACAGCCGGTCGGCGCGATGCGCCGGTACCGAGATGCTCAATCCTGCCACCACACGGCCAGCAGAGTCCCGGACCGGTGCCGCGACGCACCGGACGTCGACGTTGGACTCGCAGTTGTCGAATGCCAGCCCCTTCTCCCGAACCTCAGCAAGCTCGGCGAGCAGGGCGTCCGGGCCGTCGAGGCTGTTGGGGGTCATCCGCACCCATTCGCCCGCGGCCGCGTAGCGGCTCCTGATCTCGGCGTCGTCCAGCCCCGACAGCAGCGCCTTGCCGACCGCCGTGCAATGCGCGGGCAGCCGCCGGCCGACGGCCGACACCATCCGGACCGCCTGCGAGCTGTCCGCCTTGACGAAGTAGACCACGTCGGTGCCGTCGAGGGTGGCGACGTGCACCGTCTCGTCGCAGCGCGCGACGATGTCCCGCGCGACCTCCTGGCCCTGCTCGGCGATATCCACGCTGTCGGCGTAGGCGCTCCCCAGTTCGAACAGGTGCAGCCCTAACGCGTAGCGCTGCCCGCTCCTGTCGACGAGCCGCAGGCACTGCCGCCCCACCAACGTCTGAACGAGTTCGTACGTGGTGCTCCGCGGTATGTTGAGGGCAGCGGTGATCTCCGGTATCGATCGAGGTCCCTTGCCGTCCAGAAACAGATCGAGGATGTCCAACGCCCGGCCGACCGCGGGCACCTCACGCCCGGATGCTGCCATAGTCCATTCTGCCTTCCCTTCGGCTCAGTGGCGCCGGGCTGCAGCGCCCGGACCGGGGCCTACCTCGGGCCACCATCGTCAGCGGACACCCCCGTGTGACTCGGGTGTTCGACGCGCCTTCTCGTGGCGCAGGCCGGCGCGGGTTCTCCCCCGCAGGACTAGCCGCCGTTCTGCGCCTCCTTCAACTGCTCGATCAGCCCGTGCAGCGTGTCGGCGTCGTCACCGGTGACGAAGTGTGCCGGGGTCACCGCACCGCCGACATGAACACGGGCCTGAGCGTTGGACAGTTCGGTCAGCCCCGCATCCACGTCCCCAGCTTCCAGCCGCCCGAACGCGCTCACCAGCATGTTCCGCACCGCGCCCAGTCGCCCGGGTCCGCTCGCCCCCGGGCCGTGCCCGACGATGCGTCCATCCTCGACGAAGCCGTCGAATGCGGCCAGCAGAAGGTCCGGTGTCATGCCCACCATCGACAGCAGCCACTGCTGGGGCGGCCACTTCGCGGCCTGCGTGAGGTTGCCCGAGGTGTGGTCGCCGTCGCGACGTATGCCGCCGACCACGTTCGTACCGATCACTCCGTCGCAGTTGTATGACGCGGGAGGCGAGCATGCGTTCTCCACCTCCAGTGCCAGGTTGGCCTGCTGCACGACCGGACGGTGGAAGCCATGCCCGGTGTCGTCGAGATACCAGCGCTGCAGAGGATCGGCTTCGTCGCACGGCCACACCGTGACATTGGTGCCGATGCGACCCGAGCCGTCGCTCATCTTCAAGCAGTGCCCGGCGGTCTCGCTCATCGCCCGGAACCGCCAGAATCCGTCGTCCTCGGCCTGCAACTCCCAGATCTGCTCCAATGAGCCGTCGCAATCCCGCTGGACGACGTTGCCGTCAGGCGCGGCCGTCAGACAGCGGTCACTCGCCTCCGGGTTCTGCAAGCTGTCCGGTTCACTGATGATCCCGTCCTGGTTGACCAGCCGGTAGTAGCCCCGGTCCCGCAGGTCGTACGGACCACCACCCGGCTCGTTGAAATAGGGCCATCCGTCGTGCCAGTTCATCGGGCGGATGCCCAGGGTGTTAACCGGTCGGTAGGCGTGGTACGTCAAGTAGTAGACGCCGTCCTCCACGAACACATCCGGTGCTCCGGGAGCACGGTAGAGGCCGGACGGCGTCACGCCGGGTTGGGCGACGCGGCTGTTCAA
>CAZMXH010000202.1:0-1460 GCA_964570165.1 uncultured Actinomycetes bacterium | reverse complement strand
GACCTGCTCCACCGATGTCTCCTTTGCTCGGCCCCGCCAGCATGCGATGCAGCCGCTGAAAGTCGTGACGCAGGCCGGCGCGGATTCTCCGGTCGCCTGGATGCCGCTATCGCCTCCCTCAGCTACGGTCGCGGTGCTCGGCGTGAGCCAGCCGAACGACGTTCCACGACACCGGCGGCAACAGCACCTGGAGCCCATCGCCAGCGGAGCTCAGTGGTTCCTTCCGTGGCACAACCCGGTCCGGCTGGTCCTTTGTGTTCACGGCGTGCACGTCGTCGTCCGCGAGCACGAGGTGCTCCACGACGCGGTGGCGCGGGAACGCCCGGCCGTCGATGTTGAGCTCGAGCGGCCCGTCGACCTGGCGGTTCACGGCGAAAACAGCGACGTCGCCGGTCTCGGGGTCATGGGTGGCGACCGCGTGGACCACGGGGGTGTCGCCATACCTTGCCGTGTCGTAGCGCGGTGCTACCGGGTCGACCTGCAGCACCCGGCCGCGAGCGAAGCGAGCCGCGTGGGCGAAGGGGTAGAACGTCGGCTGCCGCCAGCACGGTCCGCCCGGCTCGGTACGGATCGGCGCGATCGCGTTCACCAGCTGGGCCAGGCAGGCCACGGCAACTCGATCGCTGTGGCGCAGCAGCGTGACCAGCAGGCTGCCCACGACGACCGCGTCCGCAACCGTGTACGTGTCCTCGATCAGCCGCGGGGCGACCGGCCAGTCCAGGGGCGGGCCCTGCTCGTGCCAGGCGTCCTGGTTCCAGACGTTCCACTCGTCGAAGGACAGGTTGATCTGCTTGGTGCTGCGCCGCTTGGCCCGGACATGGTCGGCTGTCGCCACGACGCTGTCGATGAACGCCTCCATGTCCATCGCCGAGGCGAGGAAGCTGCCCAGGTCGCCGTCCCGCTCTTGGTAGTACGCGTGCAGCGAGATGTAGTCGACCTGCTCGTACGCGTGCTCGAGGACCGTGGCCTCCCACTCCCCGAATGTGGGCATCCCCGAGTGGGAACTGCCGCAGGCGACGAGTTCGAGCCCGGGGTCGATCATCCGCATCGCACGGGCGGTCTCGGCGGCCAGCCGGCCGTACTCGTCCGCGGTCTTGTGGCCGATCTGCCACGGCCCGTCCAGTTCGTTGCCGAGGCACCACAGCCGGATGCCGAACGGTTCTCGGTACCCGTGGGCGGACCGCAGGTCGGACCAGTAGGTGCCGCCCGGATGGTTGCAGTACTCGAGCAGGTCGCAGGCCGCCTGGACGCCGCGGGTGCCGAGGTTGAGGGCCATCATCGGCTCCACGCCGGCCCGGGCCGCCCAGGCGGCGAACTCGCCGACACCGAACGCGTTGGTCTCCGTGGAGCGCCAGGCCAGGTCCAGGCGGGTCGGTCGCTCCGCAGCCGGGCCGATGCCGTCCTCCCAGCGGTAGCCGGACACGAAGTTGCCGCCCGGGTAGCGCACCACTGAAACGCCG
>CAZMXH010000201.1:1440-6689 GCA_964570165.1 uncultured Actinomycetes bacterium | reverse complement strand
GTGGCCTCGCCGTACCGGGAGACCGAGTCGATGGCCGACGGCTCCGACGCGATCGCGGACTGGCCGTTGCTCAACGCGCTGGTGAACACGGCCTCCGGCGCGACCTGGGTCTCGATCCACCACGGCGGCGGGGTGGGCATCGGGCGCTCGATCCACGCCGGGCAGGTGACCGTCGCGGACGGGACCCGCCTGGCGGGTGAGAAGATCGCGCGCGTCCTTACCAATGATCCCGCCATGGGGGTGATCCGGCACGCCGATGCCGGCTACGATCGCGCGATCGAGGTCGCCGCCGAGCGGGGCGTCCGCCTCCCGATCGACCGCTGATCATGCGATCGCCGTTCGGCGTGCCGCTGGTGGGCGACCTGCTCGCGTTTCGCGCCGATCGTCTCGGCTTCCTCACCCGGCTTGCGCGCGAGAGGGGCGACACCGCCCGGTTCCGGTTGGGGCCGTACCGGGTGTGGCTGCTCGTGCACCCAGACCACGTGCACGACGTGTTGGTCACCCACGCGGATCGGTTCCGCAAGGGTCCGGTGCTGCAGCGGGCGCGGCTGGTGCTCGGCGACGGCCTGCTGACCGCCGAGGGCGACACGCATCGCCGCCACCGGTCGATGGCCCAGCCGGCGTTCCACTCGGGGAGCATCTCAGGGTACGCGGAGACGATGATCGATCAGGCTTCCCGCACGGCCGCCCGGTGGCACTCCGGCACACCGGTCGACGTGCACGCCGAGACGGTCCGGCTGACTCTGGCCTCGGCCGGGTCGGCGCTGCTCGGCGCCGATGTCGACGCGGAGGTGGCGGTCGTGGAGCGGGCGGTATCCGACCTCCTGGCCGGGTACCGTCTGGTCTTCGTCCCCTTCGGGTGGCACCTGCGGCGGCTGCCACTGGGGCCGGCACGTCGGCTGGCACGCGGCCGCTCGGCGCTGCACGAACTGGTCGACCGGGTCATCGCGGAACGCAGGGCCGAGGGAACGTCCCACGGCGACCTGCTGGCCGCGCTCCTGAGTGCGGAGCAGCTGTCCGAGGCCGAGATCCGCGACCACGCGGTGACGCTGCTGCTCGCCGGCCACGAGACCACGGCCAACGCGCTGGCGTTCGCGTTCCACCTGCTCGCACAGGCCCCGGAGGTCGAGCAGAGGCTGCACGACGAGGTCGACGGCGTGGTCGGCGGCGCCGCGCCGCGGCCCGACGACACCGCCCGCCTGCCGTTCTGCCGAGCGGTGATCTCCGAGGCGCTCCGGCTGTACCCGCCCTCGTGGGCCATGGGGCGACAGGCGGTCTCCGAGCATCCCGTCCCCGGCGGTGTCGTGGCACCCGGCGATCTGGTGGTGCTGCCGCAGTGGGTGATCCACCGGGATCCGCGCTGGTGGCCGGAGCCGGAACGGTTCCAGCCCGATCGGTGGCTGGGGCGTGGACGCGGCGATCGGCCGCGGTGGGCGTACTTCCCGTTTGGCGCGGGGCTGCGCCGCTGCATCGGTGAAGGGTTCGCGTGGACGGAGGCGATCCTGGCGCTGGCGACCATCGCCGGGAAGTGGCGGTTGCGGCCGGTACAGGACCGTCCCGTCCGGCTCGATCCGCTGATCACGCTGCGTCCGAAGGACGGCGTGTGGCTCCGGCCCGAACCCCGTACGGCGCACGTTGGCTCGCCGCCGCGGCAGGCTGCGGTGTAGGACCCGCCGCGGTGTCTGGCATGGTGTTCACTCGTGTCCGTGTTTCGCCGTAAGGAGCAGCAGTCCACCGACCCGCGCGCGGCGATAGGCCGGTTCTGGGAGTGGTGGGACGGGCACCGTGACGCCGTTGTCGCGGCCGCCGACGCTCGGGACAGCGAACGTGTCACCGCGTTGCTGCGACCGGCCGTCGCTCAGCTCGATCCCAGCCTCACCTGGGAGGTACGGCCCGGGCAGGATGCGCGCTACGCTCTCGTGGTCTCGGGTGGCGGCCGGCCGGAGCTTCGGTCGCTCGCGGAGCGGTGGTACCTCGCCGCACCCGAGGCGGACAGCGACATCGAGTACGCGCCGGCGCGCCGCCGCGACCCGAGGGTGTTCGGTTCGACGCTGAACATCGACGACTACGACGTGCCGCTCGACGAACTCGTGGCCGGCACCCGGCTCGACCAGCGGCGCATGCGCCTGGACCTGGTGATCCACCATCCGCTGTTTCCGCTGCTGGATCAGGAGTCCCGGGTTCGCGTGGCGTACCTGGGCCTGGACGCCGCGCTCGGCGAGGACGATGTCGAACGCTGGCTGGGCACCGTGGAGATCTCCGCCCACCCTCCGGTGGACCCCGTTCCGGTGTCGAGCCTGTCGGCCGTCGTCGACCAGTTGCGACCGCCCGGCGACCAGTGGGTCGTGCTCAAGGGCAGCGGACCGCGCGGCACGATCCTCGCTACCGTACGCCGCCCGTTCACCCGGTCCGACCGTCCGCTGTGCGACACCCGCGTGGTGGCAACGCTGAGCTACCCGACCGGAACCGACGGCCTTCCCGCCGACGAGGCCGTCAACACGGCCCTGCAGGATCTCGGGCAGCGAATGCTGTCCAAGCTTGGCGGTGAAGGGCCGCATGCCGTACTGGTGGGACATGAACTGGCGGGCGGACGAGCGCGAGTCCACCTCTACGTCGACGGGCTCGCCGTCGACCCCAAGGCCGCGAAGCCGGCGCTCGCCGAATGGGAGTACGGCAGCGCCAAGCTCCGGTTCGGCCCGGATCCGGCCTGGCGCGGCGTTGGCCACCTGCTCGGCTGAGGCCAAGCCCTCCCCGTCGAGTTGTCAGGGTCACCGCGTACAACGGCCGAGGTCAGCAAGTTGTCCGGCCTGACAAGTCGCCGGGGCTTTTGGTGTGAGCGAGCCTGGCTGCACGGCGAGGTCGCGGACCGAGTCCGCGTGGTCGCCGCGCCGGACGGCAGGATCGCCGCCGTGGTCGCGGGCGCGGCGCCGGAGCCCGCCGACACCAGGCTGCCCGGCATCGTGCTCCCGGGCTTCGCGAATGCCCATTCGCACGCCTTTCACCGGGCGCTGCGCGGACGCACTCACGCCAGCCGGTCGACGTTCTGGACATGGCGGGACCGGATGTACGCGGCCGCGGAGCGGCTCGACCCCGACTCCTACCACCGGCTCGCGACGGCGGTGTACGCGGAGATGGCGCTGGCCGGTGTGACCAGCGTGGGCGAGTTCCACTACGTGCACCACGGGCCCGGCGGCACCCCGTACGACGAGCCCAACGCCATGGGCGAGGCGCTGCTCGCCGCCGCCCGCGAGGCCGGCATCCGGCTGACCCTGCTCGACACCTGCTATCTCGCCGGCGGCCCGGGCGAGCCACTCTCGCCTGCGCAGCAGCGGTTCGCCGACGGCGACTCCGCGCGGTGGGCCGAGCGGCTGGCAGCGCTTCGGCCGGACGCCACGACCCGCATCGGCGCCGCCATCCATTCCGTCCGTGCGGTGCCACCGGAGGCGATCCCCGACGTCGTCGCCGCCGCCCGCGGTCTGCCGCTTCACGTCCACCTCTCGGAGCAGCCCGCCGAGAACGCGGCGAGCATCGCGGCGTACGGGAGGACACCTACCCGGGTGCTGCACGACGGTGGCGCGCTCGGCTCGCTCACCACCGCGGTCCACGCCATCCACCTGACCGGCGACGACGTCCGGCTGCTCGGCGACGCGAAGACCACGGTGTGCTGCTGTCCCACCACGGAGCGAGACCTCGCCGACGGGATAGGGCCCGTCCGCGCGTTGCGCGACGCCGGTACGCCGCTCGCGGTCGGCACCGACCAGCACGCGCTGATCGACCTTTTCGAGGAGGCGCGGGCGATCGAGATGCACGAGCGGCTGACCTCGCTGAAGCGGGTGCGGTTCGCGCCGCCCGAGTTGCTCGGCGCACTAACCGCCTCCGGTCACAGTTGCCTGGGCTGGCCGGAGGCGGGACGGCTCGAGGAGGGCGCCGCCTGCGACCTGGTGGCCGTCCGCCTCGACACGCCGCGCACCGCCGGAGTGGACCCGGCACAGATCGTGCTGGCCGCGACGGCCGCCGACGTGGACACCGTTGTTGTCGCGGGCAGGACGGTGGTCCGGAGCGGAGCGCACCTCCTGGGGGACGTGGGCCGGCTGCTGTCCACCGCGATCGCTGCGCTGATGGGCTAGCGGGCTTACTTCGGGCAGATCACCTACCGTAGAGCGGGTGGGGAGCACCCTGCTGGACCGAATCGGTCTGCTCGTGACCAACGACCCCCGGTACGGGAGCCCGCCGCTGGGCGAGATACCGGACGCAGCGCTGGTGGCCGGGGACGACGGCCTTGTCGCCTGGGTGGGCCGCTCCGCAGACGCTCCCGCCGCGGATGAGCGCGTGGACGCCGCCGGCCGGTGCGTGGTGCCGGGATTCGTCGACAGTCACACCCACCTGATCTTCGCCGGCGACCGGTACGAGGAGTTCACGGCGCGGATGGCCGGCCGGGCCTACGAGGCGGGCGGGATCCGCACTACGGTCGCGGCGACCCGGGCGGCCACCGACGGCGAACTGGCGGCCAACCTCTCCCGGCTGCTCACCGAGATGCACCGTCAGGGAACGACGACGGTCGAGGTCAAGAGCGGCTACGGGCTCACCGTCCACGACGAGGCGCGCGCGCTGGTGATAGCCGGACGGTTCACGGACGAGACCACTTACCTGGGCGCGCACGTCGTCCCCGTCGAGTTCGCACAGCGGCCGGACGAGTACGTGAACCTGGTCACCGGAGACATGCTCGACGCCTGCGCACCCCACGCCTCGTGGATCGACGTGTTCTGCGAGCGAGGAGCGTTCGACGCGGACGCGTCGCGGACGGTGCTCCGCGCAGGCGTCGCCCGGGGCCTGCGCCCGCGAGTGCACGCGAACCAACTCGGGCACGGCCCAGGTGTGCGCCTCGCCGTCGAGATGGGGGCCGCGAGCGCCGATCACTGCACCTACCTGACCGGTGACGACGTCGCCGCGCTGGCGTCGTCCGACACCGTCGCGACGTTGCTGCCGGGGGTCGAGTTCTCGACCCGGCAGCCGTACCCGGACGCGCGTCGGCTGCTCGACGCGGGCGCCACGGTTGCGCTCGCGACAGACTGCAACCCGGGATCCTGCTTCACCTCCTCGATGCCGTTCTGCCTCGCGCTGGCGGTCCGCGACCTGGGCATGACGCCCGCCGAGGCGCTGTGGTCCGCCACGGCCGGCGGGGCGCGGGCGCTGCGCCGGGAGGACGTGGGGCGGCTCTCCCCGGGGGCCAGGGCGGACCTCGCCGTGCT
>CAZMXH010000201.1:0-1430 GCA_964570165.1 uncultured Actinomycetes bacterium | reverse complement strand
GTCCACCTCGCGTACCGGCCCGGCGTCCCACTCGTCGCCGATGTGTGGCTGCGCGGCGATCGGCTGACGCATGCGCAGCGTGGCGCGCCGGGTACTGGTGCCCGGACGCAGTAGCATTGGCGATCAGATGCGTGGCGAGATGTGGCGACGGCTGGCGGCGCTCGCGGTTGCGATCGCCCCCGGCGTCGTCGCCGTGCCCCTGGTGGCCTCCTGGCGTGGCCGGCTCCCCGCGAACCTCGCTACGCACTGGAAGATCGGCGCGGCTCCAGACGAGTTCACCGGCCGCGACGGCTTCCTGGACGGGTGGGTGACGTTCTCGCTGACGGCTGCCGCGTTGGGCGTGCTCGCCACACTGCTGCTACGCCGCGGCAGCCGGATCGCGGTGACCATCACGGGCGCGGCTATGGGGCTGCTGGCGTCGCTGGGTCTCTTGATCGGTCTGGCCAACCTGGACCGGGTCGACCCGGAGACCGCCCGGCTCGGCTGGGAGGCGGCGCTGCCGTTGCCGCTGATGGTCGGGACCGCGGGCCTTGCTTGGCTGATCCACGGGCGCGCGGTTGAGCCCGTCCTTGTTGCGGATGAGCCACCTCCGTCCGACCTGCCGCGGCTGCCCAGGGGCGAACCGGCCCGCTACGACCGGACGGAGGTCCAGTGGTGGTTCGCCGCCGGCATCTTTACGGCGCTCGGTGCGCTCGGCGCGGCGATCTGGGCGTTCGTCAGCCCCTGGCTCGGAGCCGAACTCGTGCTCCTCGGGCTGGCGCTCGGCCTGTTCGCTCGGAGCAGGGTCCGGGTCTCGGAGGAGCACGGGCTCACCCTCTCCGGTGGGTTCATCAACCATCGGATTCCGATCGCGGAGATCACGGGTGCAAGACCGCGGGCGCGGGTGGAGCCGTTCCACGAGTTCGGCGGCTGGGGCCTCCGGTACCTTCCCGGAACGGTCGCGCTGGTCCAGCGCTCCGGCCCGGGTGTCGAGGTTGGCCGTACCGGCGACCGCCGCGTCGTTGTCACCGCTGCTGACCCGGAGCGGCTTGCCGCAGTCGTCAACACGCTGGCCGACCAGCGGTTCGCAGTCTCGCCTTCCTGAGGCTGCGGTCCTGCTTGCCCGTCGCGACCGCCCGGTCGCACAATTTCAGCACAGCGCGCCGCGCTCGGCGGCACGCCCGGTGCATGGAGGGGCGGAGGATGCGGATTCTGGTCACCGGTGGCACGGGCTTCGTGGGTTCTCACTGCACCCGCGCACTCGTCGCGGCGGGGCATGAAGTAACGCTGCTGGTGCGAAACGCCGCGGGAGTGGAGCCGGCCCTGCGCCCTCTGGGCGTCGATCCGGAAAAGTGCCGCGTCGTCACCGGTGACGTCCTCGACGGCGAGACCGTCCAGCGCGCCGTCCGAGACGCCGATGCCATGCTGCACGCGGCGAACGTCTACAGCCT
>CAZMXH010000200.1:3256-6715 GCA_964570165.1 uncultured Actinomycetes bacterium | reverse complement strand
GGCCCGGCGTTCGGGTGGCCACCCCGCCAAGCGCACCATCCAGGCGCTGCGCATTGAGGTGAACGAGGAGCTTACGGCGTTGCGCGCCGCGGTGCCCCCCGCGGTGGACATGCTCGCGGTTGGGGGCAGGCTGGCGGTGCTGTCCTACCACTCCCTCGAGGATCGGCTGGTGAAGCGGACGTTCGCGGCCGGTGCGCGCAGCACGGCCCCGCCCGGCCTGCCGGTCGAGCTGCCGGAGCACCGGCCGGTCCTCCGGCACCTGACGCGGGGGGCCGAGACGCCGTCGCGCACCGAGATCGAGCAGAACCCCCGCGCCGCCTCCGCCAGGCTGCGCGCCGTCGAGCGCCTGCGGGAGGCGGCATGAGTCCCACTAGCGCGTTCGGTGCCGCGACCCGCAGGTTGTTCCCCGCCAGCACTCCTCCGCAGCCGCAGCGTCCGGGCCTGCGGCTGGTCACGGGCCGGCGAACGCGGCCACCGCGCGCGCCGTTCGTGGTGCTGGTGCTCGTCGTGCTGGGCATCGGGCTCGTGGGCCTGCTGCTGCTCAACACCGCCCTGCAGCAAGGCACGTTCGAGCTCCGTGACATGGAGCGCGAGAACCGCCTGCTGCGGGACCGGCACGCGGAGCTCACCCAGGAGGTCGCGGACCGCGCAACGCCCAGCGAGCTCGCCGAACGCGCGGCGGAGCTGGGGATGGTGCCGGCGGCGGATCCTGCGTTCCTCGTCGTCGACGAGGCACGGGGCTCCGGTGGCTGACGGCCGGGGAGGGGGGCCCTGGCGCCCAACGGGCTCCAAGGGACAGCGCAGCCAGCCGGCCGGCGGACGGGGCTCGGATCGCGCGACCCAGAGCCCCGGCAAGCAGCGCTCACCGCTGGCCGCGGCCGGCCGCTCGCGCGCCGCGACGCAGCCGCCGGCGGAACGGCGCCGCCCGACCGGCTCGGCAGCGCGGAAGCGCACGGTCCCGCGGGAACGCAAGTCCGGCCGGACGGCCACCGCCGTGCGGGAGCCATCCAGGGGGGCCAAGCCGTTGAGGGACCGCACGGCGTCCCCGGAAGGAGCGGCGGCCAGGAAGCCGGTTCAGCCTGGCCGGCGGCCCGACCCGGCGACGCGGCGCGGCAGAGACCGCCGTCCTCCGGAACGGGCACGCCTACCAGCCAGGCCGCGGCCCGCCCGCCCGCCCCGCGCCGTCCGCCTGGCCGACCCGCGGAAGCGGCTGCGCGCGTCGTTGCTGCTGCTGGGCGCGGTGCTGTCGCTGCTGGTCGGCCGCCTGGTGCAGCTGCAGGGCATCGAGGCGTCGACGTACGCGGAGATGGCTCGCAGCAGCCGGATGCAGGTCGTCAGTGTCCCGGCGATCCGCGGCCCGATCCTGGATCGCAATGGCGCTCCGCTCGCCCAGTCGGTCGAGGCGTACGACATCGTGGCCGACCCCCAGGTGATCTCCGAGGAGGGCAACCCGGCCGCGTACGCGCTGCAGCTCGAGGCGTTGCTGGACACGGACGCGAGCGTGTTGCAGCGCGAGCTGACCGGAGACGCCCGCTACCGCGTCATCGCGACCAACGTGACCCCGCAAACCTGGCGAAAGATCAGCGAACTCGGCCTGACCGGCATCTACAGCGAGCCCACTCAAAAGCGCATCTACCCCGGCGAGGTGGGGGGCAACGTGGTCGGCTTCGTCGGAGCGGAGGGCACCGGCCTCGCGGGGCTCGAGCTCGCACGACAGGAGCAGCTGTCCGGCACGGACGGAGAGCTCGTCTACCAAGTTGCCGGTGGGGTGCACGTGCCCCTGGGGGGCGGCGGCCGCGAGTCCGCCGTCCCAGGGCAGGGGTTGCGGCTGACCCTCGACCGGGACATCCAGTGGCGGGCCGAGCAGGCCATCGCCGAGGTGGTGAGCAGCTCGGCGGCGACGGCGGGGAACGTCGTGGTCATGGACGTCCGCACGGGCGAGATCCTGGCTCTGGCGGCGGCACCGCTGCTTGACCCGACGGACCCGGGCGAGCAGTCCGCCGGCAGCGGCGGCAATCCCGCGGTGGAGGCGGCCTACGAACCGGGCTCGGTGCTCAAGCCGCTCAGCATGGCGGCGGTGATCGAGGAGGGGAAGGCCCGGCCCGAGACGGTGTTCTCGGTCCCGGACCACATCACCCGCGCGGACCGGACGATCCGGGACTACTACAACCATCCCGAGCAGCCCATGACCCTGGCCGGCATTCTGGCCAAGTCGAGCAACGTCGGAACAATCATGGCCACAGAGCGGCTGGGCCCCGAGGAGTTCGGGTCGTACCTGCGCGGGTTCGGGCTCGGTGCCGCGCCCGGCCTCGGCCTGCCGGCTGAGACCGGGGGACGGCTGCCCGAGGACTGGTCGGCACTGGACAGGGACTTCGCCTCGTTCGGGCAGGGCATCTCGGTCAACACGGTGCACCTCGCGTCGGCGTACGCGACGATCGCTGCCGGCGGCGTGCGGTACCCGCCGAGGCTGGTGGACGCGACCGTCGACCAGGACGGCGGCGAGGAGCCGGTGCCTGTGAAGGCTCCGGAGCGAGTGATCAGCGAGGCGGCAGCCGAGCAGGTGACACGGATGATGGAAGCGGTGATGGGGCCGGACGGGACCGGCGAGAGCGTTCAGGTGGACGGCTACCGGGTGGCCGGCAAGACCGGCACCGCGCAACGCATCGACCCGGCCTGCGGCTGCTACAACGGCAAGGTCAACGTCTCCTTCGTCGGCTTCGCTCCTGCGGACGAGCCCCGCTACGCCGTGGCGGTGTCGATCCTGGACCCGTCCGGCGGGGGCAGCGGCAGTCGGCTGGCCGGTCCGGTGTTCTCCGAGGTGATGAGCTTCACGCTGCGGACCACGGGCGTCGCACCGTCCGGAGAGTCGCCGCCGGACCTGCCGCTGTTCGCCGACTGAGAATGCGGTCTGGCGGTGGTTGCCCGACATGCCCGCGCATCGGCGGTGGCCCGGCGCGCGATCGGGCGTGGGACGGTACGGGTGGCGGCGCACAGTTCGTCAAGTACTCTCTGCGGCGTGCCGTCCAGCCCCCCTCTTCGCCCTCGCAGCGTCATGCCCTGCCCGCTCGCGGACGTGCTGCCGGTGCTGGGAACCGCGGCGGAGGTGGACCTAGGCGACGCGCAGGCAAGGCTGGAGGTCACCGGGATCACCCACGACTCGCGCCAGGTGCTGCCCGGAGACCTCTACGCCGCCCTGCCGGGAGCGCGGACGCACGGCGCGAGGTTCGCCGGTCAGGCGACGGGTTCAGGCGCGGTCGCCGTGCTCACCGACCCGGAGGGCGCGGCCCTCGTGCCCGAGAGCGTGCCGCGGCTGATCGTCGCGAACCCCAGGGCGGTGCTGGGCGCCGTCGCCGCCCGGATCTATGGCGAGCCGGCCTCCGATCTCCTGCTGCTCGGCGTCACCGGAACCAACGGCAAGACCACGACGACCTACCTGGTCGAGGCGGGGCTGCGGGCCGC
>CAZMXH010000200.1:0-3246 GCA_964570165.1 uncultured Actinomycetes bacterium | reverse complement strand
GATCGAGACCCGCGTCGGAGACGATCGCCTCACCAGCGTCCGGACGACGCCGGAGGCCACCGAGGTGCACGCGCTGCTGGCCGTGATGCGTGAGCGCGGCGCGAGCGCATGCGTGATGGAGGTGTCCAGCCACGCGCTCGCGTTCGGCCGCGTCGACGGGGTCCGTTTCGACGTGGCCGGATTCACCAACCTGTCCCAGGACCATCTCGACTTCCACGCCGACCTCGATGACTACTTCGCCGCCAAGGCGCGGCTGTTCACCCCGGAGCGCGCCCGCCGCGGCGTCGTGTGCGTGGACGACGAGTACGGCCGCCGCCTCGCGCAGCAGGCCGGCATCCCCGTCGTGACGGTGCGGACCCGGGAGCGGGCCGCGCCGGCCGGGACGGCTCCCACGATGGCGCGCGGCGAAGCGGTGGACTGGCGGGTGACCGACCGCCAGGTCGCCGGCGGCGGGGAGTCGGTCCAGTTCGACCTCGTCGATGGTGGTGGCCGTCGGTTGCCGGTCGAGTCGCCCATCCCGGGCGAGTTCAACGTGGCGAACACCGCGCTGGCGGTCGTGATGCTGCTCGAGGCGGGGGTCGGCGAGTCGGCCGCGGCCAACGGGGTCGGACGCTGCCGGGGCGTGCCCGGCAGGATGGAGCGGGTGACCGCGGCAGTGTCGGGCGAGCCTCTCGCGGTCGTCGACTATGCGCATACGCCGGAAGCCGTCGAGAACGTGCTGCGGGCGCTGCGTCCGGCTACCGCCGGAAGGCTGATCGTCGTCCTCGGCGCCGGCGGCGACCGCGACCCGCACAAGCGGCCGCTGATGGGTGCGGCGGCATCCGAGAACGCGGACCTCGTTATCGTCACGGACGACAATCCGCGATCGGAGGAGCCGGCCGAGATCCGGTCCGCCGTAAGGGCCGGCGCCACGGGCCCGGCGGAGGTGCGAGAGATCGGCGACCGCCGCAGCGCGATCGCGACTGCGGTGGCGGCGGCGAACAGCGCTGCGGACACCGTCGTAGTCGTCGGCAAGGGACACGAGAAGGGACAGGAGGTCGCGGGAATCGTGCAGCCGTTCGACGACCGGGTGGTGCTCCGCGAGGCGCTGGCCGGGCTGGCGGCCCAGAGAGGTTCCGCGCGGTGATCCCCGTCACAGTGGCCGACATCGCCAGGGCGACCGGTGGTCGGCTAGACGCCGTCCCTGATCAGCAAGCCACCGTTACCGGTCCCGTCGTCACCGACTCGCGCCTCGCCCAGCCTGGCGGGCTGTTCGTCGCGGTGCCCGGGGAGCGGGTGGACGGCCACAAGTACGCCGTCTCCGCGGCGGAGGCGGGCGCGGTGGCCGTCTTGGCGCAGCGCCCGGTTGGCGTGCCGGCCGTGCTCGTGGAGGACACGACCCGCGCGCTCGGGGAGCTGGCGCGCAGCGTGCTGGAGCGGCTGCGGCACGGTCTGACCGTGGTCGCCGTGACGGGGTCGTCGGGCAAGACCAGCACCAAGGATCTGCTGGCCCAGGTGCTGGCGCATCGCGGGCCCGTCGTCGCCGCCAAAGGGTCCTACAACACCGAGATCGGCCTCCCGCTCACGGTGCTGTCCGCCGATGAGGCGACCAGCACGCTTGTCCTGGAGATGGGCGCTCGCGGGATCGGCCATATCGCCTACCTGTGCAGGCTCGCACCGCCGGATGTCGGTGCGGTGCTCAACGTCGGCACAGCGCACGTAGGGGAGTTCGGAAGCCGGGAGGAGATCGCGCGTGCGAAGGGTGAGCTTGTCGAGGCGCTGCCTGCGGACGGGACGGCCGTACTCACCGGGGACGACCAGCTGGTGCGCGGGATGGCCGAGCGCACCGCGGCCCGCGCGGTGATGTTCGGTGAGTCGGTCCACGCCGACGTGCGGGCAGATAACGTGCGGCTCGACGACCGCGGGCGGCCGTCGTTCACCCTCGTCACACCCGCCGGAGCAGCAGAGGTCGATCTTCGGCTGGTGGGGGAGCACCAGGTGTCGAACGCGCTTGCGGCGGCGGCGGTCGCGGGCGCGCTCGGGCTTGAGGTCGCTGACGTCGCCCGCGCGCTGTCGAGGGCCGAGGCGCGCTCCCGGTGGCGGATGGAGGTCACCGACCGCGGCGACGGCGTCACGATCATCAATGATGCCTACAACGCGAACCCAGAGTCGATGCGCGCCGCGGTCAGGGCGCTGGTGACCGTCGGGCGCGGCAGGCGCACCTGGGCGGTGCTGGGGGAGATGCGCGAGCTAGGCACGGCATCCGGCGCCGAGCACGACGCGCTCGGCCGGCTCGCCGCGCAACTCGACGTCAGCCGGGTCGTGGCCGTGGGCGAGGAGGCGCGGCCGATCGAGGCCGGCGCCGCCGAAGCCGGCGAGTCCTGGCGGGGCCGAGCCGAGTGGGTCCCTGACGTCGCGGCGGCGATCGCGCTGCTGCGCAACGAGGTCGCGCCAGGCGACGTGGTGCTGGTGAAGGCGTCCCGGGCCGCCGGGCTGGAGCGGCTGGCCGCGGCGCTGGTGGGCGAGGAAGGGGTGGCTGCCCGTTGATCGCGATCCTGACCGCGGCGACCGTGGCATTGATAGTGGCGATCTTCGGCACGCCGGCCGCCATCCGTGCCCTTGTCCGGAGAGGGTACGGACAGCTGATCCGAGACGACGGGCCCACCAGCCACCACACCAAGCGGGGGACGCCCACGATGGGCGGGGCAGTGATCATCCTCGCCGCGGTGCTGGGCTACACCGCCGCGCACCTGGTGCGTCCCGCCCTGCCATCCGTCTCCGGCCTGCTGGTCATGCTGCTCATGGTCGGCCTCGGGGTGGTCGGATTCGTGGACGACTACATCAAGATCTCCCGGCAGCGCAGCCTGGGGCTGCGAAGCGGGGCCAAGATCGGCGGCCAGACACTGATCGCTCTCGCGTTCGCCGTGCTCGCGCTCCGGTTCGAGAACGGGCAGGGCTACACCCCGGCCTCGCAGGCGGTGTCGTTCCTCCGCGACACCTCGCTGGTGCTGCCGGCCGCCCTGTTCGTCGTCTGGGCGCTGATCATCGTGTCGGGCGCGTCGAACGGAGTGAACCTCACCGACGGGCTGGACGGCCTGGCCACGGGGGCATCCGTCATGGTGTTCGGCGCGTATACCTTGATCGGGATCTGGCAGTTCAACCAGAGCTGCACGATCAGCCCGGGCCCCACGTGCTACGAGGTCAGGGACCCGCTCGACGTGGCGGTCGTCGCGGCCGCGCTGGTCGGCGCCTGCTTCGGCTTCCTGT
>CAZMXH010000199.1:0-6739 GCA_964570165.1 uncultured Actinomycetes bacterium | reverse complement strand
TCAGATCCTCGTCCGCGGCCCAGAACTCGGCGAAGTCGAGCGTCTCGGCCTTCTTGATGCTCGGAACGACGAGCTGCCGGGTGCCGTCCGCCCGCTGCAGGTCGATCGCGAGCCCGAGGTTGACGTGCTCGGGCTTGACCCGCACCGTCTTGCCGTCGACCTCGCCGTAGGAGTAGTTCATCTCCGGCATCTTGGCCAGCGCCTTGACCAGCGCGAAGCCGATGATGTGGGTGAACGACACCTTGCCGCCGCGGCCCCGCCGGAGGTGATTGTTGATCACGATCCGGTTGTCGACGAGCAGCTTCGCGGGCACCCCGCGCACGCTGGTCGCCGTAGGCACCTCGAGGCTCTCCTCCATGTTGGAGGCCACGCGTGCGGCCGGACCGCGCAGCCGCTCGGACTCGGTGGCCGTGGCGTCCCCGACCTCCGGAGGCCTGGTGGTCGGCAGCGAGTTGTCCGGCGTCGAGCGCCGGGCCGGCGGGGCTTGACCCTGCCGAGCAGCAGGCGGCTGCGGCCGCGGCGCGGCGGTCTGGGTCCTGCCCTTGCCGTCAGCGGCAGCCGGCCGCCTCGGGACCGCCGGCTCCACCTGCTCCGCTGGTGCTTCCTCTTTCTCCGATTGCGCTGCCGTGCTCACGGCGGCCTCCCGAGTCGTCGTGGCGCGCGTCGACTTCTCTTCCTGATAGCGGGTCCTGTGGTCGCGGAAGAAGTCAGACCACGCGGGGTCGACGCTGTCGGGATCGGTGAGCCAGTTCTGGTACAGCTCTTCGACGAACCACTCGTTGGGTCCGAATCCATCATGCGGACCGTTGTCCGTGTCCACGTTGACGTTCGCCTTCTTCCGGTACGTCCTCAGTCGGCGGCTACACGTATACAGGCTAGTCAACTTGGTTCGGGACGCGCAGTCCGCCCCGCGGGTGGCTCAGGTCACACCTTGCCGAGTCCCTTTGCCAGTTGTCAGGCCGGCCAAGTCGACTGCCTGCATCGCTGCACGCGATGGCCCTGACAACTCGGGTGGTGGCTAGGCCGGGGCGGTGCCGGTATGGATGCTGCGAGCCTCCAGGACGAAGACGTCGTCGCGCCGACCGATCCAGGCCGGGCCGTCCTCGTCGAGCAGCCTGTTCCAGGCCGCGACGTCGTCCTGGTCGAGAAGGTCGAACCCCGACATACGCTCCACCCAGTGGGCCAGCCGGTCGGTCACGAGCCGTACGTCCTCCGCGCTAAGGGGCGGCGGGTGCTCGATCAACATCGAACGGGTCGCCACGTCGACCAGGCCGGCCTTGCGCAGCGCCGTGGTCCAGCCGTAGGGCATCGAGACGCTGCCGGGCAACTCGGCCCGCATGGCGGCGAACCACCGATTCTGGGCGGCCTCGAGCCGTACCTCCAGCCCCGGGCTGCCGACACCCACGTCCCATGGCAGGTGGCGGGCACGCAGGCCGCCCTCGGCGAGGGCCAGTCGCCCGCCCGGCGCGAGCAGCGTCGCGAGCGCGTCCACCGCCGCCTGCTGGTCCCCGGAATGGTGCACCACCGCCGACGCCCAGACCAGGTCCGCCGACTCGCCCAGCGCCGCCCGCAACTCGGCCGGGTCGCCGGTCACCTGTGCCTTCGCGAGCTCCACCCGCGAGCCGAGGCCAACGCCTTCCAGGTGCTGCCGGGCCGCCGCAAGGACCTCGTCGTCCCCGTCGACCGCGACGACCCTCGCCCTCGGCCCCGCGCTCGCGGCGAGCGCCGCGGCCATGCCGCCACCGCCGCACCCGATGTCGGCCAGCAGCCGGTCCTCCGGGTCGACAAGGGTTTCCGCCGCGGTCGCGTACCACGCCGCGTCGGTCTGCGCCACCGCCGCCAGGTGGGCGGCGTGCTCGGACCACTCGACCGAGTACTCGCCGGTCACGGTCTTACGGGCGCCGCAGCGCGTCGATCGTCGCCATCTCGTCCACGGTGAGCTCGAAGTCGAAGACGTCGGCGTTGCTCACGATCCGCTCGCGCCTGGCGGACTTGGGGATCACCACGACACCGTGCTGGATGTGCCAGCGAACGACGACCTGCTCGGGCAGCTTGCCATGCCGGTTGGCGATCTCCACCAGCGTCGGGTGGTCGAGCGTTCCCGCACGGAATGGGCTGTAGCCCTCGACCACGATGTCGCGTTCCCGGTGCGCCGCCAGCAGTTCGGCGCTGAACAGCAGCGGGCTCCACTTGATCTGGTTCACGGCCGGAGGAGTTCCGGTGGCCTCGGTGATCTCGTCGATCTGCTCGAGCGAGTAGTTGCTGACGCCGATGGCCCTGGCCAGCCCTTCGGTGAGAGCCTGGTTGAACACCCGCCACGACGGCACGCCCGCGGTGCCGCCCGGCGGCCAGTGCACCAGCCACAGGTCGACGTAGTCGGTGTCGAGTGCCGTCAGGCTCTCGTCCAGAGTCCGCCGCTCGCGCCCGACATGGTTGGGCGGCATCTTGGTCGTGACGAAGATGTCGTCCCGGGCCACGCCGCTTTCCCGGATGGCTGCGCCGACCCGTTTCTCGTTGCTGTAGCCGGTGGCGGTGTCGACGTGCCGGTAACCGGCGTCGAGCGCCCAGCCGACGGCCCGCTGCGCCTCGGATCCTCGCAGCTGCCAGGTTCCGAACCCGACCAGGGGCATCAGCACCCCGCCAGCGAGTTCGACGGCTGGTTCGGCGAATTCGGGACGCGGTGTCGTCGTCATGTCTCCCGTCCTATCGGATGCGACGCGTGCCGTGCCAGTCGACACCGTGGGGCGTTTGGACGATAGCGGTGCAGGACCCACGGCCACCGTGCTCCGAGCTCGTTAACCGTGCCCGGAAGCCCGCGGCGTCGGCGGTCCGAGCGTACTCTCCTGGTCGCGGCGCGGCTCAGCGCGGCGCCCACCGCCGCGGCGGGCTGATGCCGTCCTCGATGTTCTTCAGCGCCTCCCGTTGCGAGAGGGCGCTGAGGGTCGACTCGCGGCGTGCGACGAACGCGCGGACCCAGGTCGGGGACCGCTTCCCGTACTCGCGCAGCATCCAGCCGATCGCCTTCTGGATGAAGAAGTCCTCGTCGGCCATGTTCTGGTCGATCACGTAGGTCAGCAAGTCGCGGTCGGTCTGCTCCTTGCTGCCGAGCTGGCAGATGATGGCCGTCCGGCGTTTCCACAGGTCGTCGTCGGTCGCCCACGCCCGCACCAGGGGTTCCACCTCTGCCGGCGCGGCACGCAGGATCGGCCCGATCCGCCTGATGGCGATGTCGTCGACGAGGTCCCACCATGCTCCGGTGACCACAAGCTCCTCGTACATCTCGGTCACCAGCGAGGGTGTCTGGTACTCGCTGTACCGGGGATCGCCGGTCAGCTCTATTGCCACGTACCGCTCCTCGCGGTGCGTCGCCTCCCGCCACAGCGCCAGGACGGTCGCCACGAAGGTGGCGCGGTCGGGAAGCGGGTGGGATGCGAACAGCGTGCGGCACAGCGCGCGCAGCTGTGCCCGCTGCACGCCGTAGAAGGGCATGGCAGACTTCATGTACGCCTGCATCTCCGGTGCTTTTGCCGGGTCGCCTGCCGCGCCCAGTTCCTTCCGTACCGCCTCGAGTAGCGCGCGGTCCTCCGTTGCCATGGGGCGAGCCTAGCCAGCCGGCGTCCCGACGGCGGTGTGAGGAGGTTTCTTGTCGGGAGGCGCGCCGCGTGGTGCAGGATGAGCTGACATGAGTGCAGCCGAGCTACTGCGTGCGGTCGCCGATGAGTACTGGGAGGCGCGGCTCGAGGCCAGCCCGCTGAGCGCCTCATTTCTGGGCGATCATCGCTACGACGACCGGGCCGACGACCTGTCAGCAGAAGCGGAGCAGCGACAGCGCGCAAGGTGGGTAGCGCTGCGCGACCAGGCTGTCGCCGTGCCCGCGGAGGAGCTCGACGAGACTGCCAGCGCCACCCGGCAACTGCTGGTGGGTGAGCTTGAGGACGCCATCCGAGGCATCGACATGCGATTGCTGGAGCTGGCGGCCGACCAGATGCAGGGTGCGCACGCGAACCTGCTCATCCTGATCGGCCAGCTCGCGGCTCCAGAGCCGGAGCATGCCCGGATGGCGGTCACGCGGGTGGGGGAGCTGGCCAGGATGCTCGACCAGGCCGCCGAGCGCCTTCGTGCGGGGCTCGCGGCCGGGCGCACGCCGGCGGAGATCAACGTCAAGAGATCGCTGAACCAGCTGGACAATTACCTGGAGTCGGATCTGGACGCCGACCCGTTCGTGAACCTGCCCGGGCCTTCCGACTGGGACGGTACGGATGCCTGGCGCGAGGAGCTGGCCGGCGCGGTGCGCAGCACGCTGCGCCCGGCCTTCGAGCGGTACCGCGACGTGTTCCGCGACGAGCTGCTGCCGGCCTCGCGTCCGGACGACCGTCCGGGTCTGTGCCACCTGCCCGACGGTGAACAGCTGTACCGCGGCCTGATCCAGTTGCACACCGGACTGCCGCTCACACCCGAGGAACTTCACGAGATCGGTGTCGAGGAGGCCACCGTCAAGATCCGCGCCGAGTTTGCGGAGATAGGCGAGCGGGTGTTCGGCACCGCGGACGTCAAGACGGTCTTCGACCGGCTGCTGAACGACGTCGGGCTGCGGTACGAGGACGGTCAGCAGATCATGACCCACGCTCGGCAGTGTCTGGACGCCGCGAAGGCCGCCATCGGCGACTGGTTCGGGATCCTGCCGCAGGCGCCGTGTGAGGTCGAACCGGTGCCCGACTACCTCGCTGCGGACGTCCCTCCCGCGTACTACACCCCGCCGGCTCCTGACGGCAGCCGTCCGGGGCGCTACTACGTCAACCTGCACGAGCCGAGGGACCGCGGGCGGTACTCGACCGCGTCGATCGCGTACCACGAGGCGATCCCCGGGCATCATCTCCAGCTTGCGATCGCCACGGAGCGAACCGACCTGCCCGCGTTCCGGAGGCTGTCGCTGTCCGGTCACACCGCGTTCGTCGAGGGCTGGGCGCTCTACACCGAGCGGTTGGCCGACGAGATGGGCCTGTACGGGAGCGACGTGGATCGGCTCGGCATGCTGGCGTCGGACGTGTGGCGCGCTTGCCGCTTGGTGGTCGACACCGGCCTGCACGCGATGGGCTGGACGCGGCAGCAGGCGATCGACTTCATGGTCGAGCACATGCCGGTGGACCTCGAAACCATCACCGTCGAGGTGGACCGCTACATCGGGATGCCGGGCCAGGCACTGGCGTACAAGGTGGGCCAGCGCGAGATCCTCCGGCTCCGGGAGCAGGCACGGGCGGCACTGGGAGACCGGTTCGACATCAGGGCATTCCATGACGCCGTCCTTGGCGGGGCGACGATCAGCCTGCCCGTCCTGCGGTCGCGGGTCGGCGCCTACGCTAGCGGTTGACGCGCCGCTGCCGTTCTGCTGCGTTTGCCGGCCTTTGCCGCCGTTGTGGCGCAAATCATATAGCTTGTGTTCAATACGACACTATACTCGCCGGTAACTTGGGCGCGGTCACTGGCCGCGCCTGCTCGTGCGGGGGGTGTGCCAGCGCACGGGTGACCGCTACAGCTGAATCAGCGTCTGTAGTGGCTGATCTGGTCGCCACGAGTTCGGATCCGGATGGTCTCCTCCAACACCCGACAATGTCTTGCTGTGCTGGCCAGCGCTGTGCTGGTCGGTGTGATCTCTCCCGCTCCCAACGACGTACCGAAGCAGGCGGCCAGAGCCGTCGAGGAGGCGAGTGTCGAGGCCGACGCGCGGGCTGAGCGGCAGTGGCCCGAGTCGGTGGCCGACAAGGTCACGAGGCGGCTCAGCGAGGTCAGGACCGCGAGGTACCGCGCACAGCGTGCCGCGGCCAGGTCCGTCCGCGACCTGCACCTGGCTCACGAGCGTGTCGGGCGAACCCGCGCCGCGCTCGACGGCATGCGCGAGCCGCCGGGGAGCCACCCGGCACAGCACGCGCTGGACGCGCCGATCATCGGGCGTCATCGAGCCGCTGTGTTTGAGTTTCTCGAGGCCCGGTCCGAGCACGAGGCCGTGCGCTCCTCGTTGGAGGCCGCGGAGCAGGCCGAAAGGCGCCTGGTCAAGGAGCTAAAGGTGGCCGCGGAGGTGGCCGAGGCCGAGCTTCCGGTGCTGGAGCGGCTTGCCGCCGAGGCTGCTGAAGAGCAGCGTGCGGCCGAGGAGCGCGCTGCGAAGCAGCGTGCGGCTGAGCGGCGTGCTGCGAAGCAGCGTGCCGCCGAGCGGCGGGAAGCGGAGGCGCGGGAAGCCAAGGAGCGGGAGACGGACGACCGAGCAGAGACGGCGCAGCGGGCGTCACGCTCGGGCGAACGCACCCGCCCCGCGACGGGTGCCGTCACCAGCCCGTACGGCATGCGCGCTCACCCCCTCACCGGCGAGACGAAGCTGCACTCCGGGACGGATTTCGACGAGGGTGACGGCCAGGCGTACGCAGCCGCCAGCGGGCGAGTCGCGGCGGTGACGTACGACGGGGGGTACGGCAACATGGTCACCCTGGACCACGGCGGTGGCGTGCAAACGCGGTACGCGCACCTCGCCGCCGCGACAGTGGAGGTCGGGCAACGCGTCGCCGCGGGAAAGGTGATCGGCAGGGTCGGGTCCACCGGCAATTCCACGGGGCCGCACCTGCACTTCGAGGTGCTGGTAAACGATGATTTCACCGATCCGGAGGTCTGGCTGAACCGCCGCCGCTGATGTGCCGTCCCGGTTCGATCACGTTCAGTGGGTCGGCCGGCACTCCGCCAGGCGCGTGCGCCT
>CAZMXH010000198.1:0-6780 GCA_964570165.1 uncultured Actinomycetes bacterium | reverse complement strand
CCCCGGCCATGAGGTCGCTGTGAAACAGATGCGGCGGTTCGGCGGGATGGTGTCATTCCGGGTCTCGGGTGGCGAGGACGCGGCCGTGGAGGTGTGCAACAGGGCGCGGCTGTTCACGCTGGGGGAGTCGCTGGGGGGTGTCGAGTCGCTCATCGAGCATCCGGGACGGATGACCCACGCGTCCGCGGCCGGCAGCCCGCTGCAGGTCCCTGGCGACCTGGTGCGGTTGTCGGTGGGAATCGAGAGCATCGGCGACCTGCTCGCCGATCTGCGGCAGGCGCTGTCGGGCTGACCCTAGGAGGGTGCCCACTCGCGCAACTGCGGGAGGACGTCCCGGCCGATGCGCTCGATGGTGTCGTCCGGGTCGGCGCTCATCACCTGGATGGCAACGTAGTCGGCGCCCACATCCGCGATGAGCGGGCGGTACGCCGCCGCCAACTCCTCGAGGTCCCGCACGATCGTGTACTGCGCCAGGATCTCTGCGCGGTCCATCGAATCCGCCCGTTCCCGGAGCACGGCCGGGTCCGCGGTCTCGAGGCGGCCGGGTGCCCGCAGGCCGCGCATCGGCGCGAGCGCCTCCCATGCCTCGTCGTCGTCGCCGGCCAGCACGACCCAGCGCGTGGCCATGACCGTGGTTGCGGCGCCGCGCTCGGCGGCGGCTTCGCGGTACGGGACGATGGCCCGCTCCAAGCTTGCCGCGGGATCCTTGACGCTCGTGATCAATCCGTCTGCGTGCCGGCCGGCGAACGTGGCGGACTTCGGTCCTCCGGCCGCCATCCAGATCGGCAGCGGACCGGTCGGAGGGCTGTACAGCCGAGCTGTCTCCGCGGTGTAGTAATCGCCCTTGAGGTCGAGCTTCTCGCCGGCGAACAGGCGGCGCATGATTGCTATGGCCTCCGACATGCGGGCGATCCGCTCTCGGTAGCCGGGAAACTCGTAGCCAAGCGGCACTTCGTTGATCGCCTCGCCGGTGCCCACACCGAGAATGAACCGCCCCCCGGAGAGCCGGTCTACGGTCGCCGCAGCCTGCGCTATCAGCCCCGGGTGGTAGCGGAACAGCGGTGCGGTCACGCTGGTCGCAAGCTCGACGCGGGACGTCGCCTGCGCCACCGCGCCGAACCAGGCCCATACGAAGCTCGCCGCGCTCGCATCGTCGACCCACGGGTGGAAGTGGTCGGCACCGGTGACGGCGTCGAAGCCGACCTGCTCCGCGCGAACCGCGTGCCGCAGCAGCACCTCGGGCTGGTAGGACTCATGGCTGCACAACCAGGCGAATTTCATGCCTGCCACACTAGCGCCCGCCGTTCGTGTTGATCACGGACTAGCTTGGCTGTCCGGCGACCGGACGGGTGCCCTCAGCGCGCTTGAGCTCCAACTCGGGGACGAGGAACGCTAAGGCGAACGCGAGCAGCGTGAACGGTGCGGCGGCGGTGAACACGTCCTGCACCGCGTTGACCCACGCGTTCACCACAACCTCCTTGATCGAGCCCGGCAGTGCCTGGATGGCCTGCACGTTGTTCGCCAGATCCGCCTCGCCGGCTCCGGACGCCGCACCTAGGTCGGTGCCGGACTCCGCAAGGTAGTGCCGTAGCCGGTTGGTGAGGACGGCTCCGAAGATCGCGGTCCCGAAAGCCCCGCCCATCGTCCGGAAGAACGTCACGCTCGATGTGGCAGAGCCCATGTCCCGCCGCTCGACCGCATTCTGCACGGCGGTGACCACGATCTGCATGGTGAAGCCCAGGCCCGCGCCCAGGATGAAGATCAGCAGGCCCACTCGCCAGTACGGCGTGTCCGAGCCCAGTGTGCGCAGCAGCAGGTACGCGATTGTCACGACGCCGGCACCGAGAACGGGGAACACCTTGTAGCGACCCGTACGCGTCATCAGCCGCCCCGACCCGACCGACGTGAGGAAGATACCGGCCACCATCGGAACCAGCGCGAGACCGGACTCGGTCGGCGTCATGCCCTGGACGACCTGGAAGTAGACCGGCAGGAAGATGATGCCGCCGAACATCGCCAGGCCCATCAGAGCGGTGAACGCGACGATCGGGCTGAACACCCTGTTGCGGAACAGGCGCAGCGGGATGATGGGCTCCTCGGCCCGCGACTCGACCCAGGCGAACGCGCCGGCCAGCAGCAGGCCGCCAATCAGCAGCGACAGCGAGAACGGGTCGCCCCAGCCGTAGGTGCCGCCGGCCCACGCCGTGTACAGCAGGATCGACGTCACGGATGCGACGATGATCGCCGCGCCCAGGTAGTCGATGCTGTGCTCGCGCCGCACACGCGGCATGGAACGCAGCGCCACGGACGTCACCACCAGCGCGGTGACTCCGATCGGGACGTTGATCCAGAAGATCCATTCCCAGCCCGGCCCGTCGGTGAACCAGCCACCGAGCAGCGGACCGCCCACGGTCGACACGCCGAACACGGCTCCGAAATAGCCCTGGTAGCGGCCACGCTCCCGGGGCGCGATGACGTCGCCGATGACGGACAGCGCCAGCGCCATCAGGCCACCGGCACCCAGTCCCTGGATCGCACGACCGCCGATCAGCATGCCCATCGAGCCGGCCATTGCCGAGATGACCGATCCCGCCATGAACACGCCGATGGCGGTCTGGAACATGGGTCTGCGGCCGTACAGGTCGGAGATCTTGCCCCACAGCGGCGTGGAGGCGGTGGACGTGAGCAGGTACGCGGTCACCACCCAGGACAAGTGGTCGAGACCGCCGAGGTCGCTGACGATCCGCGGCAGGGCGGTGCCGACGATGCTCATGTCGAGCGCCGCCAAGAACATGCCGGCAAGCAGGCCGCCGAGCACGACGAGAATCTGGCGGTGGGACAGGTAGCCCTCGCCGGTGTGCTGCGGGAATGTCATCAATCCTCCTTGCTGGCGGCAAGTGCGCCGAGGTCGTCGGCAAGCCGGTTCACGAGCGTGGTCAGGGTGGCGAGGTCGCCCTCCGGCCAGGACGCGGTGGCTGCCCGCAGAGCGGCGGAGCGGCGCTGCATGCTCTCTCGCAGTCGTGCTGCTCCTTCGGGTGTCAGGGTGAGCAGGGCAGCCCGCTGGTCGGCAGGGTCCGGCTGGCGGGCGAGCAGCCCGGCTGACTCCAGGTGGCTGACGTGTCGGCTGGCGGTCGAGATGTCGAGACCGAGCTCCGCGGCCACGGCGGAGACCCGCATCGGGCCATCGCGCATGATCGTGCCGAGGCACGCGGTGGGCGCGCCGTCGGCACCGACCAGCGACTTGAACTGGCGCACGGCGCGCGCGAACGCGGCCGCGAGCTGGTCCGCCGGCGTCTCTGGACGAGCCTCGGAAGCGCCGGACTGGGGACAAGTTGTTGCTTGCACCTTACAACTAATAACAGAAAGGCGGCGTCGGGGGCGACGCAGTTCCGGAGAGTTGGCCGCCCTGACAGGTGAAACAGCAGGTATCGGGCATAGAGTGGCGCCGTGCCCGACGTGAAGCCGGCGGACGTCGCGGCCGCCCACGAGCTGTTGCGGGATGTGATCCGTCCTACCCCGCTCGAGATATCGCGCTGGCTGGCCACCAAGGTGGGTGGCCCGGCATACCTCAAGTGCGAGCATCTGCAGCGCGCGGGGTCGTTCAAGATCCGCGGCGCGTACGTCCGGATCGCGCGGCTGTCGCCGGAAGCGCGGGCGCGTGGGGTGATCGCGGCGAGCGCGGGCAACCATGCGCAGGGCGTCGCGCTCGCGGCCCGCATGCTCGGCACGTCGGCGACAGTGTTCATGCCCGAGGGTGCGCCGATCGTCAAGGAGAAGGCGACCCGCGCCTACGGGGCGGACGTTCGCTTCACCGGAACGACGGTCGACGAGGCGCTTGTCGCGGCTCAGGAGTTCTCGAGGCAGACGGGCGCCGTCCTCATCCACCCGTTCGACCACCCGGACGTGGTCGCGGGCCAGGGGACGACCGGCCTGGAGATCATGGATCAGTGTCCGGACGTCCGAACGATCGTGATCGGCACGGGCGGCGGCGGACTGCTGGCCGGTGTGGCGCTCGCGGTGAAGGACGCCATACCCGACGTCCGGATCGTGGGCGTGCAGGCCGAGGGTGCCGCGGCGTACCCGCCATCGCTGGCGGCGGGGCATCCGGTGGCGCTGACGCGGATGAGCACGATGGCGGACGGAATCGCCGTCGGGCGGCCCGGGGAGGTCCCGTTCGAAATCGTCCGGCAGTACGTCGACGAGATCGTCACCGTCTCCGAAGAGCGGATCTCCCAGGCGTTGGTGATGCTGCTCGAGCGGGCGAAGCAGGTGGTCGAGCCGGCGGGAGCGGCCAGCGTGGCCGCGGTGCTCGACGATCCGGAGCGCTTCGAGACGCCGGTCGTGACGGTGCTGTCCGGGGGAAACATCGATCCGCTGCTGCTCCTGCGCGTCATCCGGCACGGCATGGCAGCGGCCGGGCGCTACCTGTCGTTCCGTGCGCGGATTCCGGACAAGCCGGGCGCGCTGGCGCGCCTGCTCGGAGAGTTGGCCGCGGTCGATGCCAACGTCCTCGATGTTGTTCACGAGCGCACCGGTGCCCGGCTGCACGTCGACGAGGTCGAGGTCGCGTTGCAGGTCGAGACGCGGGGCGCGGAGCACTGCGAGCTGGTGTTGTCCAGGCTGCGAGAGGCGCACTATCCCGTAACGATTGGGTAGGTGGATCTATCTTTCTAGAAAGCAGTATTGACAGATTGGTAAGTCAGAGTTCTAATTGTGCTTCATGGGCGAGCGCACGAGGCGGCAGATTCTTGAGGACGTAGCGGCGGGCCGGCTGGATCCCGCTGCGGCCGCCCGGCTGCTCGATGACGCCGGGGAGCAGGCCGGCACCGCCGAGACCCCTGGCGATGACGGTGGCGGCGGCGCCGCGACAGGGGAGGCACCGCCGCCGCCGTCGGTTCCCGCTGTCGACCGGGTACGGATTCGTGCTTCCTCTCGCCGGGTCCGGCTCGTCGGTGATCCCACGGTCGCGACTTTCGCGGTGGACGGCCCGCACCATGTGCGGCGCGACGGCTCGGCCATCGTGGTGTCGAGCGAGATCGAGCAGCTACCCGGTGACGAGACCTTCATCCTGCTGACGGGTGGCCGGCTGCAGGAGATGACCGAGCGGCTGCACCGCGGGCTCGTCCAGAGCATGGGGTTGCAGGTGCGGGTCCATCCCGACCTCGCGGCCGAGGCCGAGGTGATCGCCGGAGCGCTGCATGCCGAGGGCCTGCCACTGCTCGACCACGTGCGGGTCACCGGTGGGTCACTGCGCGTCACGGATGTCGAGGCGCCGATAGACCTGCTGGTGCAGGCGGGTTCGGCCCGGCTGGAGACTCGGCAGACCCGCGGGCGGTCGCGGCTGCGGTGCGAGTCCGGCTCCCTGCATGTGACGTTGCAGGCGGGAACCGATGCCCGCGTCCGCGATGACGTCCAGTTGGGGCGGTTCACTGTTCGACCGGAACGGGGGCGGAAGGGTCACGAGTTCGTCGTGGGAACGGGCGCCGCGGAGATCGACATCGAGGTCGTGATGGGGACGGTCACGATGGAGGTGCCATCGTGAGCGACCACGGCCACGTCCCGCCGGCCGACTGTCCAGTATGCGGCGACAGGCTGAACATCACCCGATTGGGGTGCTCATCGTGCGGGACGGAGCTTTCCGGCCGGTTCGCGTCCTGCCTATACTGCTCGCTGGCGGCCCAGGACCGAAAAATCCTTCGCACGTTCCTGGTCTCACGGGGCAATATGAGAGAGCTTGCCCGGGAACTCGGGGTCAGCTATCCAACCGCGCGGCAGCGGTTCGCCGAGCTGCTCGCGACGCTGGGATTGGAGGAAGCGGGGGAAGCTTCGGTGTCTCGACCCGACCGTGAGGACGTGCTGCGCCGCCTGGCGGCGGGCGAGCTCGACCTCGACGAGGCCGAGGCCATGCTGTCGCAGCTGTGACGCGAGGGCCGGACGGCCCCTTTGGTTTGACCTTGACGCAACGTCAAGCTCTAGCGTGACGCGCGACTCAGGACGCGGGGCGCACAGCGTCGAGCACAAGGGTGTGCTCACCAGGGACCAAGATGAGACGGACGAGGGGACTGATGTGAACGCCATCCAAGCCGAGGGTCTGGTCAAGACCTTCGGTGCTGGCGACAAGGCGGTGCACGCCGTTGCCGGCATCGACCTCACCGTACCGACGGGACAGGTTGTCGGGCTGCTCGGCCCGAACGGCGCGGGAAAGACGACGACCGTGCGGATGCTCACCACGCTGCTTCGGCCCGACGCGGGGCGCGCCATCGTGGCCGGCCACGATGTGGTCGCCGAGCCACAGGAGGTCCGGGCAAGCATCGGGCTGTCCGGCCAGTTCGCGGCGATCGACGAGAACCTGACCGGCCGGGAGAACTTGTGGCTGTTCGGGCGGCTGTACCAGCTGTCGAGCTCTGATGCGAGCAGGCGGGCTGCGGAGTTGCTCGAGCAGTTCGCACTGACGGAGGCGGCCGACCGTCCCACCAAGACCTACTCCGGCGGGATGCGGCGCCGGCTCGACCTCGCTGGCAGCCTGATCGTCCACCCGGAGGTGCTGTTCCTGGACGAGCCGACCACCGGGCTTGACCCCAGCAGCCGCCTCGACCTGTGGGACGTCATCAGGGCACGCGCGGCCGAGGGATCGACGATCCTGCTGACCACCCAGTACCTTGAGGAGGCGGACGCGCTCGCCGACCGGATCGTTGTCATCGACTCCGGCCGGATCATCGCCGAGGGCACGGCGGACGAGCTGAAGGCCCAGGTAGGCGGTGACCGGATCGAGGTGATCGT
>CAZMXH010000197.1:0-6810 GCA_964570165.1 uncultured Actinomycetes bacterium | reverse complement strand
TGGCCTGGTCAGCGACCCAACCGGGTCGTTAACGTGATCAACGAGAGCCACGACCGAACGGGGGGCGGGGCAGGCCGCGAAGCTGGACGACCAGGACGCCGACCGCGGCCAGCGTGAGCCCGGCCAGTTGCCGCAGGCCAAGCGGCTCCCCAAGGAACAGCCAGGCGAGGACCGCGATCTGGATCAGCATCGTGTTGTTGATCACACTTGAGTCCATCGCGGGCAACGTGCGCAGGGTGTGATTCCACAGCGTGAACGCGAACGCCGTGTTGACGACCGCCAGCCAGGCCACGATCGCCCAGCTCTGGGCACTCAGCGCCGGCAGGCCTTGCGCGACGACCCCGGTCACGAGCAGGCCCGCCGCACCGATTCCCATACTCACCGCCGTCACGGCGAGCGGGCTCAGCGCCCTGCTGCGGTTCACCGACCGGCCGAGCACCGCGGCGCCGGCGTTGGACAGCAGGCCGGCGACGGCGATCGTTAAGCCGAGCAGTTCCCCGGCCGGAAAGTCTGCGGGGTACAGGAACACCGCGGCACCCACGAGGTACGCCGTGACCCCGTACCACTGCGCGGGCACCGGCCGCTCGGCGAGCGCGACCATGCCGATCAGCGCCACGACGACCGGGGAGAAGCTGAGCACCAGACTGGTCGTCTGCGCCGGCAGGTAGACGAGGGCAAGGAACTGCGCACCCTGGGTGAGCGAATACATCACCAAGCCGAGCCCCACCAGCCGGCGCCAGTCGCGAGCCGGCAGCGCACGCAGGGCGGCCCGCTCCGGTCGCCGCACCGCGAACGGCAGCAGCAGCGCGGCGGCCAACGCGTAGCGCAGGCCGGCGAACGTCAATGCCGGAATCTCGGCAAGCCCGATCTTGATCAGCACCCAGGAGGTGGACCAGAGGAACGTGACGAGCAGGGCTTGGAGCGCGGCCTTGGCACGGGACGGCACGCTGGCACCTCCAGAGGTCGGCGGGCACGACGATGCGTGCCGACCTCTCCCCTCGAGGCTTTTGTCCGATGAGGTGCGAGCCTGCGCTGCGGCCGGCCTTCTGTGGCGCTCGGTCCAGGCCCGCCGTACGCCGGCGGCGGAACCCTAGCCACCCTTCGGTCGACGCCTCCGAGGCTAACGCACCGCCCGCGGATAGGGTCAGCCCCGTGCACGGACGCGGAGTACTGCTGCTCGATCTCGACGGCACCGCCTGCCGGGGGGACGAAGCCGTCCGCGAGTACGCGCGGCTGATCGACTCCGCCCTCCCGGGCAGCGGCGGACGCGTCGCCGCCGGACTCGATGCGTTCCTCGACGGCACGCATCGCGGCGGGCCGGTCGCGACCGCGCAGGACGGCTACCAGGCGGTGACGGCGCTCGCCGATCATGCTGGGGCTCCACCCGAGATCACGCGAACCGCCTTCCGCACTGTCCGCGCCAAGCTGGCCGCCGGTGACATCCCGGTCGCGGCGCCGCCAGGCCTGGCGGAACTACTGGATGAGCTACGGCCGGCCGTCCGCGTCGTACTTGTGACCAACGCGCCGACCGGCGGGCTCGACGCCATCGTCGCCCGGCTTGGCCTCGGCAGGGTGGTCGATGAGGTGCTCGGCGACGCGGGCAAGCCGGCAGGCCTCGTCCGCCTGATCGACCGGGAGCTTCGCCACGCCGACGCGGTCGACCAGCCGTGGCGGCTGCTGAGCGTCGGCGACATCTGGGAGAACGACCTCCGCCCGGCGCTCGACCGGGGTTGCGTAGCTATGTACGTCGACCGCTTCGACCGGCGTCAGGGGCCCGCGCACGCCAGGGCGGCAACACTCGAAGAGCTGTACGACGACATCCGGCGCTGGGCTTCGATAACAATGTCACCACCGTCTAGTGTGAAACGAGTACACACTGTTTACCGGCAGTTCGCCCGGGAGTAGCGTCCGTCCAGCACATTTTCGCGCAGCGTAGGGGCACGCAGGAGGCGTCGCAGGGGGATCACTCCACTACCTGAACGCCCTGTGGTTCCTATCGGGCGCCCGATGTAGAGGAGAACACCCCGATGAGAGTACGTACCTGGGCCGCTGTCGCCGCAGCCGGTGCCCTGCTGCTGACGGCGTGCGGGTCCGACGACGATGGTGAGACCGAGGCCGCCGACACGGCGGACACCGAGGAGCAGGACGACGCCGAGGCGGAGGGCGACGCAGAGTCCGACGACGGGACCGCTGACTGGCCGGACCAGCTCGTGCTGACGCTGACGCCCTCACAGGAGCAACAGCAGCTCATCGAGACGGCGGAGCCGCTCGCCCAGATGCTCGAGGAGCGCCTCGATGTCGACATCGAGCCGTTCGTGCCCACCGACTACGCCGGCGTGATCGTCGCTCTGGAGTCCGGCCAGGCGCACATTGCCGGCGGCCTCGGCCCGCGCCAGATGGTCCAGGCGGAGGAGCAGGCGGGTGCCGAGCTCATCCTGCAGTCGGAGCGGTTCGGCGACGTCATCTACGTCACCCAGTGGTTCACCAACGACCCGGACACCTTCTGCGCCGAGGAGCCGGTGGACGTCGACGGCTACCTGTTCTGCAACGGCGTCGACGAGGCCACCGGTCCGGCTGACGGCCCGATCGGGGTCGATGCTCTCTCCGCGGTCGAGGGCAAGCGTGTCGCGTTCGTCGACCAGGGCTCCACCTCGGGGTACGGCGTCCCGGCGCTGCAGCTTTCCCGAGCCGGCATCGACCCCGTCGACGACATCGAGGGCACCTTTGCCGGCGGGCACGACAACGCCGTGCTCGCGGTCTACAACGGCGACGCCGACGTCGGTGTCTCGTACAACGACGCCAGGGCCGATGTGGTCGACCAGGCCGAGGACGTCGGACAGGAAGTCGTGGTCTTCGGCTGGTCCGACCCGATCCCCAACGACGGATTCGCGGTCAACGGGGACCTGCCTGACGACCTGCGGGACGCCATCGTCGACGCGTTCCTCGACATCAGCGCGTCCGACGAGGGCGTGGCGCTGCTGCAAGAGCTGTACAACATCGACGCCCTCGTTGCCGTCGACACGGCCGCCTACGACGTCATCCGCAACCTCGAGGCGGAGCTCGGCGACCTGCTCGGGGACGAGTAGCCCTCGAACAACGACGAGTAACGTTGCCACCAGCGGCTGGGCGAGGTGGACCTCGCCCAGCCGGCTGTGCCGAGGAGCTGGGATGATCACGTTCGAGAAGGCCTCCGTCACCTACCCGGGCGGCATCAAGGCCCTTGCGGGGCTCGACCTCGAGATCGCTGACGGCGAGTTCGTGGTCATCGTCGGGCTGTCCGGGGCCGGCAAGTCCACACTGATCCGCGCGGTGAACGGCCTGGTTCCGCTGACCAGCGGGAAGGTCTGGGTCGGCGATCGCGATGTGACCCAGCTGTCCAAGCACCAGCTCCGGGCGTTGCGGGCGGACATCGGCATGATCTTCCAGCAGTTCAACCTCGTAACCCGCACCAGCGTGCTCAACAACGTGCTGATGGGCCGGCTGCACCGGGTGCCCGTGTGGCGTTCGCTGCTGGGCTGGTACGGGCGGGACGAGACGGAGATCGCGATGCAGGCGCTGGAGCGGGTCGGCATCGTGGACAAGGCCTATGTCAGGGCGTCCAACCTGTCGGGAGGCCAGCAGCAGCGCGTCGGCATCGCCCGGGCGCTCGCCCAGGAGCCCACGGTGATGCTCGCGGACGAGCCCGTGGCGTCGCTTGACCCGCCGACGTCTCGGGCCGTGATGCGCGACCTGCAGCGCATCAACCGGGAACTGGGCATCACCACCCTCATCAACCTGCACTTCCTCGACCTCGCCAAGGAGTTCGCGGAGCGCATCGTCGGCCTGCGGGCCGGCAGGCTGGTATTCGACGGCCCGGCGGCTGACGCCGACGAGGGCGTGTTCGAGCAGATCTACGGGCGAAGCCTCACGGCCAAGGATGTACTCGAGGCCGAGGCGTCGCTGTGAGCACTGCGAGCGCGGCCTCGACCAGCAGGCCGAAGCGTCCGCCACCCAGTCCGTTCCTGATCGGAGGGCTCGCGGGCGTCATCCTCATGACCGTCGCCACGGCGGCCGACTGGCGCTTCGGCATCGGGTTCTCGCTCGCCGACGTGTTCGACAGCTTCACCAGGCCCAACGCGCCGATGCGCGGGCTGGCGAACATCGACCTCGGAACCCTGCTCAGCACCCGGGCACGCAACGGGTTCCTCGAGACGCTGCAGATGGCCACCATCGGGACGGTCGGGGGCGCGCTCGTGGCCATGCCGCTGGCACTGTTCAACTCCAAGCTCGGCGCGCCGAACCCGGTGGCGTACGCCGTGATCAAGCTGTTCAACAACGTCGTCCGGTCGTTCCCTGACCTGCTCTGGGCACTGCTGTTCGTGGCCGCCGTCGGGGTCGGGGCGCTCCCGGGGATGCTGGCGCTGTTCTTCTTCTCCATCGCCGTCGTCACGAAGCTGACCTCGGACACCGTCGACGGCATCGACCCCGGCCCGATCGAGGCGGCGCGGGCCAGCGGCGCCAGCCACCTGCAGATGCTGCGAGCCGCCGTGGTACCGCAGGTGCTGCCGGCGTACACGTCGTTCGCGATGTACTGCTTCGAGCTCAACCTTCGCGCGTCCGCCGTCCTCGGTTTCGTAGGGGCAGGCGGCATCGGTGCGGTTATCGACTTCTATCGCGGACGCGGCGAGTGGGACAACGTCTGGGGCATCGTGATCGGCTTCTTCGTCGTCGTGTTCGTGGTGGAGCGCATCTCGATGGCGCTACGGAGGCGGTTGATATGACCACGCCGTCGCCCGGGACGATCGCCGAAGAGCGGTTCGAGCGCGTCGTCCGCCCAGAGAAGCCGTTCAACTGGCTGCGCGCGATCGTCACCGGCACGATCGTCGTCGGCGTGCTGGGCTCTGCCCTCACCGCCGACGCCAACTGGAGCCGGCTGCTCGACGCGCCCGCGGAACTGTGGAACATGGCCACCCTCATGTTCGGCGATCTCGACCTTGCCTCGATCCCGCGGGCGCTGGAGCTGATGTGGGAGTCGGTGGCCATCGCCTGGGTTGGCACCCTGATCGCCGCCGTCCTGTCGTTCCCGCTCGCGTTCCTGGCCGCGGAGAACATCTCCGATCGCATCACTGTGACGGCCATCCGGCAGGTGCTCAACGTACTGCGCGCAATCCCCGAGATCATCCTGGCGGTCGTGCTGATTCCGATCTTCGGGCTCGGAGCGCTCGCCGGGACGCTGGCCATCGGCATCGGCTCGACCGGTACCATCGGCAAGCTCTCCGCCGAGATCATCGAAGGCTGCGACCCGGGTCCGGTCGAAGCCACGGACGCCGCCGGCGCCACGGCGGTGCAACGCATCCGGTGGGGCGTGATACCGCAGGTGATGCCCGAGGTCGCCGCGCTGTGGCTATACCGCTTCGAGATCAACATCCGGGCGTCCGCCGTGCTGGGCGTCGTCGGCGCGGGCGGCATCGGGACGATGCTGCAGCAGACCATCCAGTTCCGGCAGTGGGGGCAGGCCGGCGTCGCGCTGCTCGCGGTCGTGGTCGTGACGATCATCGTCGACACGATCTCCGGGCAGATCCGCCGCCGCATCATCAGCGGCCCTCGGGCGGCCGCCACTCAAGCCACCAAGGTTGAGACGCTGATCTGATCCATCGCGGCCGGGGCGCCGCCGTCTATGCTGGTGGCATGCCGACATACGACTACCGCTGCCGTGCTTGTGGCGCCACGTTCGAGGTGTCCCGCCCGATGGCGGACTCCGCAGCTACAGCGATCTGCCCCGAAGGCCACGACGACACCGTGAAGCTGCTCTCCGCCGTCGCGGTCACCGGACGCGCCAGTGCCGCCGGCCCCGCGCCGGCTCCGGCTGCGGGAGGCGGTTGCTGCGGCGGAGCGTGCGGCTGCGGCGGTTGATCAGCAGCGCTCCTCGGCCGAAACAAGATCGACCCACCGTTCTATGGAAGCGATCTGCGGTCTATCATGTGACCTGACGGCGCAAGGGCAACGGCTGGACTGGAGTGACCGTGGACGACCCTAAGTCGACGAACACCGTTCGCACGCAAGCCGACCTGCAGATAGACCGGCCGCATTCCGCGCGCGCCTACGACTACCTGCTCGGCGGCAAGGACCACATCCCCGCCGACCGCGAGGCGGAGCAGCAAGCCCTGAAGATCAATCCCAACACCGCCATCCCCCCGCGAGAGAACCGGGCCTTCCTCCGGCGGGTGGTCACCTACCTCGCCGAGGACGCCGGCATCCGTCAGTTCCTCGACATCGGCACCGGCATCCCCACCTCGCCGAACGTCCACGAGGTCGCGCAGGCCGTCGACCCTGCCGTCCGCGTCGTCTACGTCGACAACGACCCCATCGTGCTCGTCCACGCGCGGGCCCTGCTCACGGGCACACCGGAGGGGAAGACCGCCTACATCGAAGCCGACCTGCGCGATGTCGACTCCATTCTCGGCGCCGCCGAACTGCAGGAGACGCTCGACCTCAGCCAGCCGGTGGGGCTGCTGCTGATCGCCATCATGCAGTTCATCCAGGACTCCGACGATCCCTACGGCATCCTGGCACGGCTGCTCGACGCGCTGCCCTCCGGCAGCTACCTGGCGCTGTCCCATGTCACCGGCGACTTCGACCCGGAGACGTGGGAGCGCGTCGTCGCCATCGGCCGCAAGAGCGGCGGTGGGAACATCCGTGTCCGCTCAAAGCCCGAGATCGAGCGCTTCTTCGACGGGTTGGAACTGGTGGATCCGGGTGTGCAGCCAGTGCATCATTGGCGACCCGACACGTTCTCCGATGTCACGGATGCACAGGTATCGGTCTACGGGG
>CAZMXH010000196.1:0-6847 GCA_964570165.1 uncultured Actinomycetes bacterium | reverse complement strand
CGCTCCCAGCACCAGAACAAGGACATCGCCTACAAGCGTCTGAAAGCCCGGCTTTACGAGATGGAGCTTAAAAAGCGCGAAGAAAAGGCGTCCGCAGAGCAGGCTGCCAAGACCGACATCGGCTGGGGTCATCAGATCCGCTCTTATGTGCTCCAGCCATATCAGCTCGTGAAGGATCTGCGCACAGGGGAGCAAAGTCCGAACCCGGACGAAGTCCTCGATGGCGATGCTCCGGGACGTCTCGGGGGCGACCCTCTCGAGTTCCTCCTGCGTCACGATCACGTGCTCGCCGCCGGATGTCTCGTAGCCCTTGGTGATGTCCTCGTAGTCCACCTCGCGGTCGGTGTCCTCGGCGACGCGCTTGTTGCGGACCCGCTTGCCGGTGCCCTTCTCGAACTGGTGGAACCGCACCGTGCTGCGCTGCTCGGTCGCCGAGTACAGCCCGACCCCCACGTTGACCAGGCCGAAGCTGATCGTGCCGCGCCACACCGGCCGAGCCATCAGGGCGGCTCCTCCTCCTCGTGGATCCCGATCTCGTCCGCGGGGGGTGTGTTCCGGCGCTGTGCTCGCGGTGGCCGGTCGGGCTCCTCCTGGGCGAGCCTGTCGTCCAGCCGCTCGCCGTGCTCCTGCTCCCACTCCGTGGTGCCGTAGGCCGTCGAGGCGACCGGCGCATCGGCCGGTACCGCCGGTTGCTCCGGTTCGGGTACCTCTCCCATCATCGACGTCCTGTCGTCCGCGGGTACGCCCTGAGCCTCCATGTCGGCGCCCGGATCCTGGCTGCGGCCCTCGTCCGTCTCGGCGGCCAGCGCCTCATCCGGGTCGATGTCGACGTCGTCGAGATTCCGGCGCCGTTGCGGGTCGCTCATAGTTCGCAGCAGCTACCCGGCGCCGCACCGGACAAACCCGCGTCAGCCGCTGACGTCCTCGGCGACCTTCTTGGATCGGGCCGCCCGGACGCAGGCGGCGGCCAGGCGCGGCAACTCGTCCATGTCCACGTACGACGCGAGGCGCGACGCAGTCGTCGGCAGGCCGACGCGCTGTGCTCCCTTGATCACCAGCTCGTCCAGGTACGGGGCGAGATCACGCCACACGCCCTGGACCTCCCGGCAGAAGATCGACGCCCCGGTAGGCCCGATGCCGGGGACTTCCTGCAGCAGCTTCGCCACTGCGGCAGGGCTGTCGGCCTCGTCGTGCAACCGGCGCAAGTCGCCCTTCCACCGGTCCAGGACCAGCTGTGCGCCGTCGCCGAGCATGGTGGCCGTCCGCTCGTCGTACCGTCGGTAGTGCCCGCGGCCGAGCGCGTCGACCCGCTGTTGCCAGGTCGCCTCGAGCATCGCCTTCGGCGTGCGGAACCCGGCCTTGAACAGCTCCGAGGCCGCTGCGACCGCGACATCGGCGCTGATCCGCGCCGACAGCAGCACGGACAGGACGAGCAACTGGTAGAGCGGCCCCGGGGTGTCCTTCAGCCGGATGCCGGCCTGCTCGGCGAATGTGGTCCCGTGCCGTTCGACGAGAGCGCGGGCGATCTCCCGCTTGGTCATGCTCAGCTGAGCCGCTTGAGCAGCGCGTCGCAGAACGCGGGGAGGTCGCCGGGGTTCCGGGAGGTGATGAGGTTGCCGTCCTCGACGACCTCCTTGTCCACCCAAGTCGCGCCCGCGTTCTTCAGGTCGGTCCGAATGGAATGGTACGAGGTGACGGTGCGACCACGAAGCACGTCCGCCTCCGCGAGCACCCAACCCGCGTGGCAGATCGCGGCCACGGGCTTGCCGGCGTCGTGCATCGCTCTGGTGAGCTCGACGAGGTTGGTGTCGGTGCGGACCTTGTCCGGCGAGTACCCACCCGGGATGACCAAGGCGTCGAACTCGTCCGGCCGGGCTTCGGCGGAGCCGGTATCCGTGACGATCTTTGTGCCCTTCTTGCCGGTGAGTTCCTTGTTGGCGGCCCGCCCGATGACGACGGGTTCGTGCCCGGCCTCCTTGCACCGCTGGTACGGCTCCATGAGTTCGGCGTCCTCGAACAGTTCGTCGACGATGAAGGCAACACGTGCCACGAGCGACCTCCTGCTCTGGTTGCTCCGGTGTCTGTATCTGCTTTCTACCTGGTGAGATGGCAATTTCCTCACACGATAGCCTCATACCCGGGCAGCGGCGGTCCACACTTGCTGCGACCACGCCTAGTCATGTCCGATGGGCAGGCGCCGGCGGATAGTGCGAAGGGGGTTAGTCAGTGTCGGTTGACTTTGGGTCTTACGACAGGTAGACAGAAACGAACAAAGGGCGCTGACGTTCCTGTCTGATCATTGGTTACGGCGAACTGGAGACGCGCTGTGGCTGAGCTTGACTTTCAGGTCCGCGAGACTCGCGGCTGTAAGATCGGTCAGCCGACCGGTGAGATAGACATAGACAACGCGCCTATTCTCGGGGACCGGCTCGGCGCCCTTGTCGAAGAAGGCCACACGGTGCTGGACCTGTCTCTGGTCACGTTCCTCGACTCGACTGCGCTCAGCGCCATAATCCGGGCGTATCGGACAGGTCAGGCCGCAGGCCATCACCTCCGGCTCGCCGGTGCCCAGGGGTGGGTGCGCCGGATACTGCAGATCACCGAACTCGACGCCGTCCTCCAGCATCACGACGCCGTCGATGAGGCCATTGATGCCCTGCTCGCCGGGGTGGACTCCAAGCGGATTTCCTAGCAATCGGTTGCAGGCTGCATTGCCATTCTTCACATCAGGTTCATCGTGAAGTAATAGCACCCCCGACCGCTGTTGATACATGCCAGGGTCGGCGCCGCGGCTCACGACGGCATCTCTCGGACTACCTCGCTTGGCGGCTTGTCGTCGCGAAGTCCCTGGTACGACGGATGGCGCAGCGTCCCGGCCTGCGTCCATTCCGCGAACGCCACCTCACAGACAAGCTCCGGCTCGACGAATATCGCATCGCGCTGCGGCTGCCGTCCTGAGAACGGGCTGCGCTCGCGGCGCAGCGGCGCCAGCCGCTCGCGCAGCATTCGCAGGGTCGCCGCGTCGAAGCCGGTGCCAACCTTGCCCGCGTAACGCAGTTCGCCGTCCGCGTAGTAGCCGACGAGAAGCGCACCCAACTCGCCCTCGCGGCGTCCCTTGCCGGGCAGCCAGCCGCCGATCACGACCTCCTGGCGGCGCACGTTCTTGATCTTCAGCCAGTCGCGAGTGCGGCGGCCCGGCTGGTAACGGCTGTCCAGCCGCTTGGCGATCACGCCTTCCAGGCCCCGTTCCCGCGCGGCCCGGAGCAGCGCGCTGCCTTCACCGCGGTGGTAGTCGGGGACCTGCCAGCTGGGTCCTCCAAGCCGGAGTTCCGCGAGCCGGCTGCGGCGCTGCTCGTACGACTCGTCGAGCAGCGACCTACCGTCCAGGTAGAGCAGGTCGAAGATCACGTAGGTGACAGGGATCTCCTGCCGGCGCCGCCGGATCTCGGCCTCGGACGTGACGTGCATCCGCGGCTGCAGCCGCTGGAAGCTCGGCTTGCCGTCGTCGAAAGCCACCAGTTCGCCGTCGAGCACGGCGCGCTGTGAGCCGAGCTGCCGGCCGAGCCCCGACACCTCCGGGTACTGGTCGGTGATGTCCCGCTCGTTGCGGCTGTACAGCCGGAGCCTCCCGGGCTCGTTGTGGGCGATGGCGCGGACTCCGTCCCACTTGATCTCGAACCCCCAGGCGTCCTCGTCGGGTGGCATCTCGGAGAGGGTGGCCTTCATCGGGGTGATCGGCGCCGGGGGCGGATCACCCGGGTTCTCTGGAGGGTCCATCCGGTGGATCAGCCAGTCCTGCTTGGTGCGGAACAGCGCGTAGCGGCCGCGGACCCGCTCCCCGTTGAGCCTCACGACGAGCTTGTCCTTTTCGATCTTCTCCGCCTCGTAGGTGCCGCGATCCCAGATGCTCATCGTGCCGGCGCCGTACTCGCCCCTGGGGATCTCGCCCTCGAACCACAGGTACTCGACCGGGTGGTCCTCGGTATGCACCGCCAGCCGGTTGTCGTCCGGGTCTTCCGGAACGCCGCGTGGCAGCGCCCATGACAGCAGCACGCCGTCGTGCTCGAGGCGCAGGTCCCAGTGCAGCCGGCGGGCGTGGTGCTCCTGGATCACGAACCGGTTCCCGGCCGCGGCGCTCTCGGCGTCGCCGCGTGGCTCGGGAGTCCGCTCGAACGAGCGCTTGCCGTGGTACTCCTCGAGTCGCCCGGCCATGGTCTACCGGTATACCCGCAGCGGCGGTGTGCATACCAGCGGCTGCGGCGGGTCAGCGGTAGGCCTGCTCCGCGAACTCGGCTTTCGGCTCGTGGATCTCACCCAGCGCCACGATCTCGCGAGGGAAGGCCAGCCCGAGCGTCCAGTCGGCCAGGATTCGCACGCGTCGGTTGATCGTCGGCATCTGGTACAGGTGGTACAGCCGGTGCATGGCCCACGCCGGCCAGCCGGTGAGCTGCCTGCCGTAGAGTTCGGCCACGCCCTGATGGTGGCCCAGCGAGGCGACCGTCCCCTTGAACGCGTAGCGGTAGTCGCGAAGCGGCCCACCGCGCAGCAAGGCCACGATGTTGTCGGCGAGTTGCCTGGCCTGCCGAACGGCGTGCTGCGCCGTCGGAGGGCACAGCGCGTCCGGATCGTCCTGAGTCAGGTCGGGCACCGCGGCGGCGTCCCCGGCCGCGAACACCCCGTTGAGGCCGGTCACCTCGAGGGTGGGACGGCACCGGACCTTTCCCATGCCGTCGCGCGGCAGATCGGTGCCGTCGAGCATCGGGTGCGGGGACACGCCGGTGGTCCACACGATCGTCTCGGTGTCGAACTCGGTGCCGTCGCTGAGCACGACGTGGCCATCCTCGACGGTATCGGTGGTCGTCCCCAGGTAGACGTCCATGCCGCGGCTGCGCAGCACGTCGACGGTGTGGTCGGCCAGGCTGCGACCGACCTCGGGCATGATCCGGTCGGCGGCCTCGACCAGCACCCATCGCATCTCGTCGACGCCGAGGTTGTGGTGGTAGCGGCGGATCGTGAAGCGGGCCATCTCCTCGAGGTGGCTCATGCCTTCGACGCCGGCGTACCCGCCGCCGACGAACAGGAAGGTCAGCAGTCGCCGGCGCAGGCCGGGATCCCTGGAGCTGGCCGCCTTGTCGAGTTGGGTGAGGACGTGGTTGCGCAGGTAGATCGCCTCGCCCAGGTTGGTGAAGCCGATCGCCTGCTCCGCGAGACCCGGTACCGGAAGAATCTTCGTCACCGAGCCGGGCGCGACGACGAGGATGTCGTACTCGAGCGTCTCGCTGCTGCCGGCGGCCACCTCCACGTCGACCGTCCGCTTCTCGCTGTCCACACCGACGACGGCGCCCGTGAGCACCCATGACTCATCGAGCACGTGCCGCAGCGCCGTCACGACGTGCCGCGGCTCGAGCGAGCCCGCGGCGGCGTCCGGGAGGAGCGGCTGGTAGGTGAGGTAAGACCGTGGGTCGATCACGGCAACCTCGGCCTCGCCGCCGCGCAGCCTTCGCTGCAAGCGCCGGGCGGCATAGAAGCCGACGTATCCCGCACCGACGATCACGATCTTCGGGCGGCTCATCGTGGCTGGTCGCCCTGGGGTTGCTCCTGGCGGAGTGCGGTGGCGAGCTCGCTGCGCGACATCGACGAGCGACCCGCGAGCCCGCGGGAGCGGGCGCGCTCGTAAAGCTCTGCCCGGGACGCTGGCCGTCGCTGATGGCCGCGAACCCGCTCGCCTCTGGCCTTGAGAGCGGAGTCCCTCCGGCGCCGGAAGGCCTCGCCCAGCTGGCGCAGCCGTTCGACGTGGGCAACCTTCTCGAGCGGGTCGAGTATCTGACTCTCCTCGATGGCGATGTGCTTACGCGTCGCGGCGATCGCCCGCTCCAGCACGTCGTCCGGTACCTGCTGGGCGGTGCTTGCCACCTCGTCCGCCACGGCGACCAGTTCGTCCAGGGTGTCGGCGAAGGCAGTGTCCGGGAGCTCGAGCCGGTCGTGGGCGAAGCGCAGCAGACAGTTCGCGGTGGCGTCCGCATGGGCTGCCAGCTCGCTGGCCATCCGCGACGGCAGCGCCTCACCCGCACGGTAGCGGCGGCCCATCCGGGTCAGCAGCTCGTTGATCCGGCGGTGATCGATCCGGATGAGGCGAACGACGTTGGCTCCCATATGCGACCGGATACCCGCCTCAACTGTCTCTAATCGTCGATCTACCGGCAGCGCCGCCAGCCGTGGTTGGCTCGGGGAGAACGGCAGGAGATGCGGTGTGAGCGGTGCGATGGAGTGGTTCCTCGCCGACGGCTACTGGCTGAGTCGGCTGGTCTTCCAGCGGGCGCTGGCCCTCGTCTACCTGATCGCGTTCCTGAACGCGGCAAACCAGTTCCGCGCCTTGGCGGGGGAGCGCGGGCTGCTACCGGTTCCGCGGTTCGTGCGACGGACGTCGTTCCGGCAGGCTCCGAGCCTTTTCCGGCTGTACTACTCGGACCGGGCGTTCACAGTCGCGGCGTGGACGGGTGTCTCCGTCTCGGCGGCGTTGCTCGCTGGGCTCGGGGACCGGCTGCCGCTGCCGGCCCACATGGCGGCGTGGGCGCTGCTGTGGGTGCTCTACCTGTCGATCGTCAATGTCGGGCAGGTCTGGTACGGCTTCGGCTGGGAGTCGCTGCTGTGCGAGGTCGGCTTCCTGGCGATCTTCCTCGGGCCGTCGAGCATGGCGCCGCCGCTCCTGGTGCTGCTGGCGCTGCGCTGGGTGCTCTTTCGGGTGGAGTTCGGCGCAGGCATGATCAAGATGCGCGGTGATCGATGCTGGCGCGACCTGACCTGTCTGTACTACCACCACGAGACCCAGCCGATGCCCAACCCGCTC
>CAZMXH010000195.1:0-6861 GCA_964570165.1 uncultured Actinomycetes bacterium | reverse complement strand
GTTCACGTGCCCCCAATAGGCCTCGGGTTGCGGATGGACCTGCGGATCGCCGTAGACCTCGGAGGTGGAGGCGAGGATGAACCGGGCGCCTTTCGCCTTCGCCAGGCCGAGCGCGTGCCACGTGCCGAGCGCGCCCACCTTGAGCGTCTCGAGCGGTAGCCGTAGGTAGTCGGCCGGCGAGGCCGGCGAGGCGAGGTGCAGCACGAGATCCACCTCGCCCGGCACGTGGACGAAGTCGACGAGGTCGCATCGCACGCACCGGAACCCCGGCCGGTCCATCAGGTGCGCGATGTTCTCCGGCGTGCCGGTCAGGAAGTTGTCCATGCAGATCACGTGGCAGCCGCGCTCGAGGAGCGCCGTGCACAGATGGCTGCCGAGGAACCCCGCGCCGCCCGTCACCAGCGCCCGGCGATACGTCCAGCTCATGACTGCTGGCTACCCCGGCTCGGCGAGGACTCACCTGCCGTCCCCGACTGTTTGTGCCGGAATCGGGTAGCTGGGGGCTGTGGATGAGTCGATGGCGGGGTCGATCACGGTGGTGGTGGTGACCCGGAACCGGCAGGACGAGCTGGCTAGAACCCTTCCGCGGCACGAGGCGCCGGTGGTGGTCGTCGATAACGGCTCCTCGGACGGCACCGCGGCGGTCGCCCGGGCCGCGCCGGCCGTCATCGAGGTCGTCGAACTGGGCCGCAACCACGGGGCGTACGCGCGCACCATCGGAGCCCTGTGTGCCAGGACGCCCTACGTGGCGTTCTCCGACGACGACTCCTGGTGGGCACCGGGCTCGCTCGAGCGGGCGGTGAAGGTGCTGCGGGAGTACCCGCAGCTTGCGGTGCTTGCCGCGCAGGTCCGTGTGCTACCCCAGGACGTGCTGGATCCGCTCTGCGGGGAGATGGCCGACCCCTCGGACCCGATGATGCTCGGCCGCCGGGAGGACCTGCCCGGAACCCCGGTGCGCGGGTTCATGGCCTGCGGGGCGGTGGTGCACCGGGGCGCCTTCCTCTCCGTGGGAGGGTTCGACGACATCGTCCGCTTCCCCGGCGAGGAGGAGCGCGTGGCGCTGGACCTCGCAGCGGCCGGGCTCGGGCTGACGTACGTCCCCGAGGTCGTGGCCTACCATGAGCCGTCCCCCCGCAGGGAGGATCCGGCTCTCCGAGCTGCCCGGGTCATGCGCAGCAGGCTGCTCACGGCACTGCTGCGCCGGCCATGGTCCGCCGTAGGACGCGACGCGGCTGCGGCTCTTCGGACGGGCGGCACCGCCCGCCGAGGGCTCCTCGCGGCACTGCCGGCGGCGCCGGCGGCGTTGCGCCACCGCTCGGTCGTCGACGTGGCGCCCCGAGAAGGTCATTCCGGCAGCGCCTTCAACTCGTTGAGCATGCCCTAGCCTCGACGAGCACGGTGCCCGCACGGGGGATGGGCGCTGGACATTGCGCGGCGGCCCGGGAGTTCGCCCAGTGCCTGTGGTACGTCCTGGCGCTCCGCTGTTAACCGGCGGTCTGACCGGGTACTTGAGGTGCAGCCGCCCGAACGGGAGTGGTCGATCGTGCGAGTTCTCGTCACCGGAGCTACGGGCAACCTCGGCACCAGTGTGGTTGCCGCGCTCGCCGCCGACCCTTCTGTCGACGAGATCGTGGGACTGGCGCGGCGGATTCCCGCGTGGTCGCCGCCCAAGACCCGGTTCGTGGCCGGTGATGTGCGGTGGGCCGATCTCGGCGACCTGTGCCGCGACGTCGATGCCGTGGTGCACCTGGCATGGGCATTCCAGCCGACGCACCGGCCGATCAGTACGTGGGAGGTCAATGTGATCGGCAGCATCAGCGTCTTCGAGGCTGCCGCGTCGGCTCGTGTGCCGAGCCTGGTGTACGCGTCCTCGGTCGGCGCGTACGCGCCTGGGCCCGGTCGCCGGGTCGACGAGCGCTGGCCCACGCATAGCCTGCCGACTGCCGCCTACGGGAGGGAGAAGGCATACCTGGAGCGGTATCTGGACGGCTTTGAAGCGCGGAACGAGGCGATGCGGGTCGTCCGAATCCGTCCGAGCTTCATGTTCAAGCGGGAGTCGGCGAGCGAGCAGGCGCGCATCTTCGGCGGCCCGCTGCCGCCCCGGTTCCTGCTGCGGCCGGGGCGGCTGGCTGCGCTTCCGGTGCCGACCGGGCTGCGGTTCCAGGCGCTGCACACCGACGACGCGGCCGACGCGTTCCGGCGGGCGGCGATCGGAGAACCGCGCGGCGCGTTCAACATCGCCGCTGATCCGATCATCGATCGGGGAGTGTTGGCGGACGTCTTCGGCGCACGCGTGGTGGAGGTGCCGCTGCGGGTTCTGTACCCGATGCTTGCCGCCGCCTGGCGGCTGCACGCGGTGCCCTCGGAGCCGGCGCTGCTTCAACTCCTGCTCAACCTGCCCACGCTGGACACGACGCGAGCGGAGCAGGTGCTCGGCTGGACGCCCCGCCGCACGGGGGTGGAGGCGCTGCGCGAGATGTTGCACGGCCTGGCGGAGCGAGCGGGCATGGACACGCCGCCGCTGACGCCCGACCGGCCTGGGATCATGCGGCTGGCGCATAGCGCCCGCCGGCCGGGGTACACGCTTCGATGACGACGTTCGGCTACGTGCTGGCCGCTGAGGAGTGGGGTCCCGCAGACCTGGTACGGCGACTGCAAGCCCACCGTGGCGGGCATGAAGGTCTGCTACGGGCCGGAGCGGAGCGTCGCCGTGGAGACCGCGCACCGGCTGTGGCCGAACAGCGGCCTGCCGGGCCAGCTTGCCCAGGACCTGCGCACCCCGGAGCACCTCATGCAGGCGTCCTCCCTGGTGAACCGGGAGCAGGTCGCGACGTCGATACCGTGCGGACCGGATCCGAAAGAGCACATCCAGGCGGTGCTGGAGTACGTGCGCGGCGGCTTCGACGAAGTCCTGATCGCACAGGTCGGCCCGCTGCAGGATGACTTCTTCCGGTTCGCCGCCGCCGAGTTGCTCCCTGCGCTGCGCGAGGAGGTCACCTGATCGTCACCGTCTCGGCGATCAGGTTGGTTGCCCGACAGCCAAGGGGCAACCGGGTCACCTGATCGCGTCTCAGAATGTGGACGCCTAACGATCAGGTGAGAAACCCGCACCCTGCACGCTGGGTTAGCCACCTGATCGTTCGGCGCGAACGTGCTGGCCGGCGTCGGCGGGCAGGTGTAGCCGACACGCGCCCGGCTCAGCGAACGGCAGCAGCGCGGTGGGCTCGGGCCGGCCGCCGAGTTCCTCCAGGGCGCCGCGGACGATGCCGAGGTGCACGGAGCCGACACCGTCGGGGTAGCGGCGCGCGGCGTCCAGCAGCGGGCAGCGGCGCAGGGCGACGGTCGTGGTTCCGGCGGGATCGAAGCCCAACTCGTCAAGGATCTCGATGACTCGCCGGCGCGCACCGGCAGGGGTGAGCGGCCGGCCCGCGGTGTCCTGCGCCAGCGACCGTCCCCACTCCCAGCCGGCGGCGAGTGCATCGGAAGCGGGATCGCTGCTGGTGCGTGCGATGTGGGAGGCGAGCGTGCTTGCCAGGCCCGCGTAGTCGCGCACGCGCGGGTCGGGTTCCTTAAGGTCTTCGGCGGCACGGTAGTGCCAAGCAGGGCGCCCACGCCCGGCGGCCGGTGCCCGCTCGCGGGTCGCCAGGCCGCGGCGGACGATCCCGTCGAGGTGTTCGCGGACCGTGTTGGCGTGCATGCCCAGCGCGGAGGCGGCGTCCGCGATCGTCACGGCCCCGACCTGGTGCTGCAGCCACTCGAGCACCCGCGCTCGCTTGACGGACAGCTGGCTCGAGGCGATGGCGTGCCGCACTGGAGCGGGGCCGCTATTTTCCACGGAGCAGACCGTAGTAAATTGCGACCGAGAGCGCCAGCGGGCCGCAACCGACAGAGGAGGCCGACCATGACGTCGAACACCGAGGCGACGGGTGTCGCCATCGCCACCACCGCCGAGGACGCAGCGGCTGTCGATGCTGTCGAACGGCATCACGCGGAGCTGTCCGGGCGGTTGTCCGCCCACGTCGCAGCCCTGCTCGGTGCGGCTGCCGACCCGTACGACGGTGGTGTGGCCGGTCCCGCCCGGGCGCGTCTCGTCGCATTCCTGACCGATGAACTGCTGCCGCACGCCGCCGCCGAGGAGCAGACGCTCTATCCGGCCGCTGCGGCCGACGACCGCGCCCGGCTGCTCGTCGACGGCATGGTCGCCGAGCACCGCGTGCTCGAAGGGCTCGTCGCCGACCTCAGGGATGCGACCGACCCGGTACGGGCGGCGGCTACGGCGCGGTCGCTTCAGGTGCTGTTCGAGGCCCATCTGAGCAAGGAGAACGACCTGCTCCTCCCGACGGTGGCCGCGAACCCGGATGTCTCGCTGGCGTCGGTGCTGGCGGGGATGCACGAGATCCTCGGGCACGACGAGGATGACCACGAGCCCTCCGGCGGGTGCGGGTGCGGCGGGTCGTGTGACTGCGGCGAGCACGACGAGGCCGGCGCCCTGCCGGTGCTGGACGTCCGCTCGGTGCCCCACGCCATCCGGCACGCCACGGTGTTCGGTGCGCTCGAGGCCGTCCCGGCGGGAGGCTCGCTCGTCCTGGTTGCGCCGCACGACCCCGTCCCGCTGCTGGACCAGATCCGCGCCCGTACGAACGGCGCGTTCGCGGTGGCGTACGAGGAGCGGGGACCAGAGGCCTGGCGCCTGCGCTTGACTAGGCAGCACTAAGTCTCACGGCGGGCGGCGACCGGAAGGATGGCGGTGGGATGGCCGAACGGACGAAGCGGGGACGGGTGCTGCAGCTACGGCTGGTCGTGGAAGCGTCCGACTACGAGGAGGCCGTCGCCTTCTACCGGGACGTGCTGGGCGCACCCGAGGAGTTGGTCGTCGAGGGCGACGGCGGCGAGAAGGTGACGATCCTGGATGCGGGTCGGGCCACGCTAGAGCTGTCGAACCCCACCCAGGTCGAGATGATCGACCGGGTTGAGGTCGGCCGCCGGGTGAGCCCTCGGTTACGCGTCGCGTTCGAGGTGGCAGATGCCCGGGCCGCGACCGCCGACCTGGTCGCGGGCGGGGCCGAGCTTATCGCGGAGCCGACGGTCACGCCGTGGAACTCGCTCAACTCGCGGCTGTCGGCGCCCGCCGATCTCCAGATCACGCTGTTCCAGGAACTGGGCGAGTAGCGGACCCGTGTCCGCTCAGCCGCGCGCCGGCTCGTAGCGGAGCAGCACGTTGCCGGACGGGAAGGCCTGCGACGCGGTCAGCGACAGCGGGATCCGCGGTCCGGCGCCGTCGAAGACGGAGTGCCCGGCTCCCAGCACGACCGGGTTGACGAGGATCCGCACCTCGTCCACGACGCCCTCCCGCAGCAAGCTCGCCGTGAGTGTGGAGCTGCCGAAGATCGCGATGCTCTTGCCCTGCTGCTGCTTCAGGCTGGCCAGCTCTTCGGTGACGTCGTGGCTGAGCAGGCGGGTGTTGGCCCATTCCACACGGTCGAGGACCCGCGATATGACGATCTTGGGAAGCTGGTTCATCCGCGCGGCGATCTGCGGGTCGGCCCTCTTGGCCTCCGGCGTGGGCCAGTAGGCCGCCATCAGTTCGTAGGTGACACGACCGAACACCAGCGTGTCGATCTCGTCGTACCGATCGTCGTCGAGCCTCGGAAACCCGGCGGCGGTGGGGAAGCCGCTGTCCTGTGTGTCGGGCGCGTGGTGCCAGTCGATCTCGCGGTTCGGGCCTTCGTGGTAGCCGTCGACCGTCACCGCGAGAAACGCGAAGAGCTTCCTCATCTGACCCTCCTTTCGGACTGGCTGCCGCCCGGGTAGACCGGGCGAGGTGCCGGAACTCATCGGTTCCGGCCACTGGGGGGACGAGATGTGGGCAGTATGGACGCGAGAGGACACGCGCCGGGGGAGGCAGCGCATGACGCAGGTGACCATCGTCGGTGCCGGCAACATGGCGCGCGGCATCGGAACGCGGCTGGTGGCTGGCGGTCACGAGCTCCGAATCCTGGCGCCTACCCCCAGGCACGCCACCGAGCTGGCCGACGACCTGCGTCCCGCGCGGGCCTCGGTGACCGGAGGCGGGATGACCGAGCCGGTCACCGGTGAGGTCGTGGTCTTCGCGACTCCCTACAACGCCTCCCTCGAGCTCGCCGAGAACCTGAGCCCGAGGGTGACCGGGATGGTCGTCGTAGACATCTGCAACCCGGTGGATCTCGCGACGTTCGACCGCCTGGTGACGCCGCCGGACTCGTCGGCGGCGGAGGAGATCGCGGCGCGGCTGTCCGGCTCCCCGGTGGTGAAGGCGTTCAACACGACGTTCGCGGGGACGCTGGTCAAGGGCGAGGTGGTCGGCCAGAAGCTGGACGTGCTGCTGGCCTCCGACGACGAGGATGCGAAGGGCAAGGTGGCTCGTCTCGTCGAGTCGGGCGGCATGAGAGCGGTCGATGCCGGACCGTTGCGCCGGGCCCGGCAGCTCGAGCACGCAGGGTTCCTGCACATGGCACTCCAGGAGCCGTTGGGTACCGGGTTCGGCAGCGCCCTGAAGTTCCTCGGTCCGTAGCTCAAGATCGGGGTGACGCTGGTGACGATCTGGACGCACCCGCGGCACCCCGCTCGTTGAGGGGAGGGCACCCGCCTGCCGCGGCCGCGGAGCCGTCCCGCCTCGAGGTCGTCCATGGCGTCGTTGACCGCGTCCAGCGGATAGGTCTGAGTGAGCATCTTCACGTGCCCGTCGGCGGCGAGCGACATGAGCTCGGCGAGGTCGTTGTAGCTGCCGACGAGGTTGCCGATCACATTGCGCTCGGTCGAGATCACGTCGATCGCCGGGATCTCGATCGTCCCTCCGTACCCTATCACGAAGTGGCTGCCGGC
>CAZMXH010000194.1:0-6896 GCA_964570165.1 uncultured Actinomycetes bacterium | reverse complement strand
TCCGCGGCATCGGCGGCAGGTACCGGATCGGGCACTCGGTGATGCGCGATGCGCTGGACACCGACGGCATCTGGGCGGCGATCCGGGACGCTGGGCTCGAGCTCCCCGACCGTCCGCATCCGGACGACTTGAACGGCCGTCTGGTCAACGTCTTCCTCAAGTGTGAGGCCAGCCAGGACGGGATGGTGCGCGGCCGGCGCAACGCCATGCTGGACGACTCCGACGTGCACTGGCACCGCCAGATCAAGGCCTGTGTCGGTGGGGTGGCGGCGTCGGTGACCGGTGATCCGGCCGTGTTCGTGTCGGTGTCCGCGGCGCACCAGGGCCCGGACGGTGGCGGCCCGGTGGCGGCGGTGGCCGACCTCGGCGGCTGACCCGCCGACGCCTCCGGCTCAGTAGTCCAGGTCTTCGGGGGTGCGTCCGGCCGCGCGTCGGCGCTGCCGCTCCTCGTCGTCGAGCAGGCGGGGCGGCGGGTCCACGGGCTCGGCGGGCGTGTCGACGGCCTCCTCGAGCCCCGAGTCGGGGGTGTGCCGGGCCTCGTACTCGACGATGTATGCGCGGCGGCGCCACCGCTGCGCGCGCATCGGCCAGGTCCACCGGGCAATGAGGTGCCCGGCGACCAGCCCCAGCACGGCGAGCAGCAGCACGATGACAACCGGTTCCATGTTCGCCACCACCCTTCGCCTGCGCGATGCGCGGTCTACGCACGTCGGCCAGCTGCGACAACAGCGGATGCGTTACGGGATGTGCTCGTCGAGCGCCGCCAGTGTGGCGAGCAGGCTCGCGGCAACCGGTCTCACGGCACGTCGTCGTCCCTGAGCATCTCGGTTGCGATCTTGGCGGCGGTCGGCGTCCGCCGGCCTTTCGACTCGGCCTCGAGCCGCTCCCGCTCGGTCATGATGTCGGCGGCCTCGCGAGAGCGGCTCTCGGCGTACTCGACGATCTGGCGTTCCCTTTCGGTCGCCTGCATGGGGGGTCGACCTCCTTCAGCGGGGAGGTCAGTGGATACCCGCTCCCAGTGCGTTCACACGCGGCGGCGGCTTAGCTCGCCCAGGCGAGCAGCGGCTCGTGCCGCTCGGGATCGCGGAGCTTGGCCATGGACTCCTTCTCCAGCTGGCGCACCCGCTCGCGGGTGAGCCCGACCCGCTCGGCGACCTCCTGCAGACTGTGCTCGCGGCCGTCGTGGAGCCCGTACCGGAGGCTGATGATCATTGCCTCGCGGGGCGGGAGGGTGTCGACGAGCGAGCGCAGCTCCTCGCCGAGCGCCTGGAACTCCACCACGTCGGGAGCCTGCAGGACGTGGACGTCCTCGATCAGGTCACCGATCCGGGTGTCGCCCTCCTCGCCGACCGGGGTGTCCAGGCTTACGGCGTCGCGCGACAGCTCGCGCAGTTCCTCGACCTTCTCGGTCGACATCCCGGCCTCGGCGGCCACCTCCTCCACGGTGGCTTCGCGGCCAAGCCGGAGCTGGAGCCGATGCTCCACCTTGCCCAGCTTGGACAGGTTCTCGATGACGTGCACCGGCAGCCGGACCGTGCGCGCCTTGTCGGCACGACCGCGGTCGATGGACTGGCGGATCCACCACGTCGCGTACGTGGAGAACTTGAACCCCTTGGCGTAGTCGAACTTCTCGACCGCTCGGATGAGCCCCAGGTTGCCGTCCTGGATGACGTCGAGGAACGACACCCCGATGTTCCGGTAGTACTTCCGCGCGGCCGCGACCACGAGCCGCAGGTTCGCGCGGATCATGTGGTCCTTGGCCTGCTCGCCGTCGCGAGCGATGATCTCCAGCTCTTCGCGGGTGCCGGGCAGGTCGTCGCGCTCGCCGGCATCGAACTGCCGGAGCAGCTCCGCGGCGTAGAGCCCCGCCTCGATGCGCTTGGCGAGCTCCACCTCGTCGTCGGCGGTCAGCAGCTTGGTGGACCCGATCTGCTTCAGGTACTGGCCGACCAGGTCGTAGTCACCGTCGGGCTCGCGCGGCTCTGGTCGCTGCGCGATCATTGTTGGGCTGTCGACAGCGTTCATCCCTGGTCACCTCCCTGGTTTGGATTCGGGCCGGAACCGAAGCACCCGGCTTCGCGACATTGGTTTAACGCGCGGGAGGCGCCAAACCTTCCCAGTGGAGATCAGGGCGGCGAGTTCAGCCCTGCGGTTGGTCCGCGATGACGAACCGCACCTGCCCTTCGCTCACCTCGGCGTCCAGCGCCTTGTCACTGAAGGCGTCGGATGCCTCGGGGTCGAGAAATACCCGGACACCGCCGGTCTCCACTACCTGGTCAGCTGGCTCCGGCGTTTCTGCGATGCCGATCTCGAATGTGGGCATCCCGTTGCCGGTCGGAATGGCGGAGGCGATGCGGACGCCAGTCTCCTCGGGAAGGCCGGGCTGCCCGGTGATCTCACGGATCGCCGACACGGCCCCGGGCGTCAGAGTGAGCACGTTCGGGTTCCTCCTCGGGTTCTCACGGAGAGTGGCCGAATGGATACCCTGTGCCCACACCGGCAAACTCAGGGCTGAGCCTCACGCGGCCCCGTCACGCCGGCCATGGTGCGCGCGTACATTCGCGTGATCTCGTCGGTGACGCGGTCCCATGAGTGCCGGGCCCGCGCCCGGTCCACGGCCGCCAGCCCGAAGCCGTCCATCCGTATCGGGTCACGGAGCAGTTCCGACAGCGCGCGCGCCAGCGCCATCGGGTCGCGCGGCGGGACGAGGACGCCGGTGGCACCCTCGATGACGACGTCGAGCAACTCGGAGACGGCCGATCCCACGACAGGTCGGCCGCACGCCATCGCCTCGATGGCCGCTGTGCCGGGGGCGTCGTGCCACGGGGTGCACACGACCACGTCAGCCGACCGCAGCAGGGCGGGAAGCTCGTCCCGGGGCGGCAGCTCGAGCAGCTCGAGCCGGTCGAGGATCCCGCCCCTGGAGGCGAGCGCCCGCAGCCGTGCCGTTTCCGGGTCCTTGGCGAGCGTCCAGCTCTCGTCCTGGCCCGGGGGACGTCCGCCTGCGATCACCAGCTCAGCTTGGGGAAGTCCGCGCAGCGCGTTGACCACGACGTCGAAGCCGCTCTCCGGGACCATGGGCCCGACGGTGACCAGCCGCTGGGCATCGCGCCGCGGGAAGCGGTGCCCTTTCGCGGTGAACAGCTCGGTGTCGACGCCGTGGGGTATCACGTCGATGTCCCGCCGGCGAGCGCCCAGGAGGACGAGATCGGCAACTTGGCGCCGGGACGAGGCGGCTATGCGGTTCACCCCCCGAGCCACCGCTGCCTCCAGCCTCAGCCACTCGCGCCGGTGCGCCTCAGTGTCGTCGTCGAAGGTCTCCAGCGCATGGAACGTTTGGACCACAGGAGTCCGGCGGGCGGCCGGGGACTGCCGCAGCGCGCTGAGCACTGCCAGCCCGGAGGCCCACAGGTGCGCGTGGACCAGGTCCGGGGGTTCGTTGGACCAGGACTTCTCCAGCTGCTGCACAGCCCGCCCTGGGCGTGTGCGGGGATCGTGCGGCAGGGGCTCCAGGGTGACGGTGTGGCCCCGTTCGGCGAGCGCGTCCGCCAGGCCCGAGACATGGGCGCAGAGGCTGCTCGGGTCGACATAGCCAGATGACCGTTCGGGGTAGACGAGTGAGATTCTCATGACGGTTGGACGGGAAGGCGTCCCGTGCCGGAGCTATACCCGACGGCCGGCGAGCGCGTCACGTACCCTGTCGACCAGGCCTGCACCCGGGTCGAGCATCTCGTTCAACGGCGGGGGGTCGGGAAAGGACGCGTGCGGCCGGGTGCGCGAGACGCGCTTCGCGCGCTCCATCTGCTTCCCAAGCTCGATCAGCGTCTCGAGCGAGCAGGCCTGGCGGAGCTTGGGCAGCGCCGCGGTCTCCTCCTCGTAAACGTGCTGCGCGACGACGTCTCCCAGCTCGTCGAACGCGGGTCGCAGCTCGGGATCGTCCGCATCGAGCTGCTCGATGTACCTCATCGCCTGTTCCATCTCGCCGTGCTCTTCGAGCTCCTCGTCGGCCAGCTCGTCGCCGTCGTCCAGGTACTCGCGGAAGGCCGGATACAGGTGCTGCTCTTCGGCGACGGCGTGCCGTACGAGCTCGGCGATGGTCATGTTGACCAGCCGGTGGAATTCCTTGGTGTCGATTGTCCGCTGGGCCTCGGTGAACAGCCGCTGCACTTCGCGGTGGTCCTCTCGGATCACGTCGATGATGGTTCTCGCTTGGTCGCGCGCGGTCTGAGTCATGGCAGCCTCCCGTGCCGGCGTGCGTGACGGACGCTCTTTGTTGCCCGGGCCTGGTGATTTCAAACCTTATGACTCCGTGCAATACGCATAGGAACATTGGGGCGGCGCGTCGGGTGCTGGTGTTGTTTGGGTCCGTGCTTGTCGCCGCCTCGTCGACGTCACTCCATTGCGCCACGCCCGCCCGGGTACACCTCGAGCTGGGTGCGATCCGGCTGCAGGATCACCTTGGTACAGCCCTCGCGCTTCTGCTGGAAGATCTCGTATCCGTGCGGCGCCTCGTCCAGCGGGAGGTAGTGGCTGGCCATGTCCTCGACGCCGAGCGGATCGGCGTCGTCATGCAGGTAAGGCATGATCTCGTCGATCCAGCGCCGGACGTGGCACTGGCCCATTCGCAGTTGCACGCCCTTGTCGAACATCTCCATCATCGGCAGCGGATCGATCGAGCCCCCGTACACTCCGGTGATCGACACTGTGCCGCCGCGGCGCACGGTCGCGATCGAGTCGGCAAGCGCCTTCAGCCGGTCGACTCCCAGCTTCCCGGTGAGCTTCTCGCCAAGGGCGCCTGGGACCCGAGCCGCCAGATCCTGGGTCAGCTTGACCGCCGGGTTGCCGTGCGCCTCCATGCCGACCGCGTCTATGACGCTGTCCGGCCCGCGCCCGTCCGTCCGGTCTGCCAGGTAGCCCGGCACGTCGTCGACCGCCCGTGCATCGATCGGCTCGATGCCGTGGCGCTGCGCCATCGCGAGCCGCTCGGTCACGATATCCACGCCGAACACGCGCTCGGCGCCGAGCACCCGGGCGCTGCGGCCGCTGAACTGGCCCACCGGACCGAGCCCGTAGACCGCCACTGACCCGCCCTCCGGGATGTCGGCGAACCGCGCGGCCTGCCAGGCGGTGGGCACGATGTCCGACAGGTACGCGAACCGGTCGTCCGGCGGACCGTCCGGGACCCTGATCGGGCCGAAGTGCGCCTGCGGGACGCGGAGGTACTCCGCCTGGGCACCGGGCACCTGGCCGTAGAGCTTGCTGTAGCCGAACAGCGACCCACCCGTGCCGTGCGCGCGGTTCTGCGTCGTCTCGCACTGCGCGTACAACTGGCGCTGACACATCCAGCACCGCCCGCACGCGATGTTGAACGGCACCACCACGCGGTCGCCCTGCTGGATGTGGGCGCGGGCCTCGGATCCGACGTCCTCGACCACGCCCATGGCCTCGTGCCCGAGAATGTCGCCTTCCTCCATGAACGCCGACAGGACTTCGTAGAGGTGCAGGTCCGAGCCGCAGATGTTGGTGCTCGTGATCCGCACGATCGCGTCGGTAGCCTCCTCGATCTTGGGATCCGGGACCTCTTCGACGCGTACGTCACGCTTTCCGTACCACCTGACAGCCTTCATGGCTGGGTCGCCCTCCCGCGGATGATCGTGTCGCGCCGGGACGGCCGCTAGACGGCGATCACGTAGATGAGCACCATGATCCCGACGAGCACGAGGATTAAGAGGATCGGGACGAGCGGCGACGACCGTTCGATGATCCCTTTCCACCGGGAGCCGCCGTTGCCGTCGCCGTCGTGTGTCACTCCTGGTGGCTACCCGCGGGACCAGCGCGGAAACGTCGGCGGTCGCGCAGCCGGATCTCGAACACGCCATGCTGAGCCCGCCGGAGCGTCAGGGGTGAAGGCGTGGTCGCGGCGCAGAAGTTCTGGTGCTCCTCCCAACCTCATGACCGCTGGGCACCTGAACCCTCTCCGGATATTCCGAGGCAACCTGGCGGCAACAATTCGAGGAAGAAGCGTTACTTACTTCTTGACCGCTAGAAGCGCTCCTCGTAGACACGGTGTGTAAGGAGAAGCGGCTCGGGTAACGGCGCCCCTATGCGCGTGCTCGGAGTCAACGCGGTCTTCCATGACTCCTCGGCCGCCCTCGTCGTCGACGGCGAGACCGTCGCGGCCGCCGAGGAGGAGCGCTTCACCCGGCGCAAGCACGCGAAGCGGCCGGTGCCGTTCGCCGCCTGGGAGCTGCCCGAGCACGCAATCCGGTGGTGCCTTGAGGCGGGCGGCCTGCGGCCGGACGACGTCGACGTGGTCGGTTACTCCTTCGACCCGGCGCTGTGGAAGTCGCCGCAGGATCTGGGCCTGCACGACGCCTGGGACGAGCTGCGGGTCATGTACGCCGAGCGGGCGCCGCGCTTCCTGGCGTCCGCGGTGCCCGGTCTGGATCCGGCGAAGGTGCGCTTCGTGCCGCACCACGTCGCGCACGCCGCGTCGGCGGCGCTCGGGGGGCCGTTCGACAGCAGCAGCGTCCTCGTGCTCGACGGGCGAGGTGAGCGGGCATCCCACCTGGCCGGCCGGTACGACGGCGGCCGCCTGGAGGTCCTGGCCAGCCAGGAGCTGCCGCATTCACTCGGACTGCTCTACGAATCGCTGACCGAGCATCTCGGGTTCCTGCGGTCGAGCGACGAGTACAAGGTGATGGCGCTCGCCTCGCATGGCGTGCCGCGACATCTCGACGCGTTACGGGAGCTGGTGTTCCCCACGGGTGACGGCGGCTTCGTGGCCGAGCCACCAGCGGGGGATCGGTGGGCACCTCGGCGGGTCGGCGCCAGCTGGACCGACCGGCACGCGGACCTGGCCGCCGCGGTGCAGCGCCGGCTGGAGGAGGTGCTTG
>CAZMXH010000193.1:0-6903 GCA_964570165.1 uncultured Actinomycetes bacterium | reverse complement strand
GCCGGCCGCCGCCTCGCGCTGGAGCGGACGGAGCCCCGCTCACCTGCGCCGGGACGGCCGGCCCGCGAACCACCGCTGCCGAGTACCCGCCACATCCGGCCCGGTCCGGGGCCTCGCCCTAACGCCATCGCGGCGGCGGTCGCCGCGCACAGGGCCGCGAGCGTGCCTACCCCTCCCACATAGACCTCCCGGCCGACCGCGCCAACCGGTTCACCCACCACATTCCGGCGCCGGCGAACAGCACAGCTCCCGCAAGACACGCCCACCCGTAGTGCGAGCCGAGCAAGAAGGCGACCGCCGCTCCGTCGCCGCCGGACAGCAGCAGCAACGTGCCGAACGGCAGCGCGGCGAGCAGCTTCGCCGTCGTCCGGACCGTGGCCAGCTGGGCATGGATCTCACGGCGAACCGCGGCCTCGGCGCGCAACGAGTCGGCAACCGCAACGAGCACGCGCGACAACGGCGCCCCGGTAAGCTCCGTCACCGTCCAGCCGGCCGCAACCGCTCGCAGCGCGCCAGCACCCGGACGCTCCGCCGTCTCACGGAGCGCTGCGGCCACGTCGCCCCCGATCACCGAACGGCCAGCCGCCGTGCCAAGCAGCGCGGGCCATTCCCGAGCACTGGCGGCGAGCGCGCGAGGCACCGAGACACCGGCCTGCAGCTCAGCGCTGAGGGCCAGGCAGGCGTCCACGATCTCCGCGTCCCGGGGCGGCTGCGGCCGCCGCCTCCGCATCCATCTCCCCCCGCCAACAGGTACGCCAGCAGGCGGCCCGCCGGGTACCCGACCAAGCCGGGATCTCAGCAGGTCGGGCCGGCCCCCCGCCAGCACCGCGGCGGCGGCTCCCGCCAGCAGCACGGCCAGCAGTGCGGTCACGACCGCGATCCTTCGGCGAGCAACTCCTCCAGCCGCCCCGCCGCCGGTCCGCGCCGGACCTCGCCGTCCGCTCCGATCCGAAGCCCGGGACGGATGGCGACCAGGCCGGCGTCCGTCCGCTCCACCACGTCGACCTCGGCGACGCGCCGCACACCGCTCGGGCCCCGGGCGAGGTGGACGATGACGTGCAGGCCGGCGGCCGCCTGCGAGTGCACGGCCTCCCGCCGCAGGCCGGCCGCGATCCCGAGGGCCTCGAGCCGCGCCGGCACGTCCACCGCCGAGTTCGCGTGGACCGTGCCGCAGCCGCCCTCATGGCCGGTGTTCAGGGCGGCCAGCAGGTCGACCACCTCCGCGCCGCGCACCTCTCCGACGACCAGCCGGTCCGGCCGCATTCGCAGCGCCTGCCGCACCAGCTCATCGAGCCCGATCCGGCCGGTGCCCTCCACGTTCGGCGAGCGCGCCTCGAGCCGGACCACGTGCGGCAGCGCGGGCCTGAGCTCGCAGGAGTCCTCGACCAGCACCACCCGCTCGGCGGGGTCGGCCAACGACAGCATCGCGCCGAGCACGGTGGTCTTGCCGGTGCCCGTGCCTCCCGTCACGAGGAACGCCAACCTGGCCCGCACCACGGCCGTAAGCCAGTGCGCGAGCTCCGCCGGCACGCCGCCGCCGGCGACCAGCTCGTCCACCCCGATGGCGCGGGGAGCGGGGACCCGAAGCGAGATCAATGTTCCGTCCGGCGACACCGGAGGTATCACGGCGTGCAGCCGCACCCCGCCCGCCAGCCGGGCGTCGGCGAATGGCACCGCCTCGTCCAGCCGCCGTCCGGCCGACGCCGCCAGCCGCTGTGCCAGCCGCCGGACGGCCGCCTCGTCACCGAGGGGGACGGGCACCCGCTCGAGCCCGTTGCCGCGGTCAACCCATACCTCGTCCGGCCCGTTGACGACGACGTCGGTCACACCCGGCTGGTGCAGCAACTCCTCGAGCGGCCCGGCACCGGCGATCTCGGCCCGTAGCCGCGCGGTCACCTCGAGAACGGCCGCGTCGCCCAAGATCGCGCCTTCGGCCTGCAGCACCGTCGCCACCCGGGACGCCGTGGGCGGCTCGGACGATCCGGCGAGCGCCCGTCGCACCCGCTCCACCAGGCGCTGATCCACCCCGCTCACGCCGCCTGCATCCCGGCCGCCGCCCGGAGCTCGTCCAGCAGCCGCCCGCACTCGTCGGCCAGCGGCCCTCTGCCGGACCGGCACGGCGGCTCGCCCCGCTCGAGGGCCTCGACAAGCCCGGGCTCGCTTTCAAGCTCGGCCGCCAGCGGCAGCCCCAGCGCGGACGCGACCTCAGGGCCGCGCAGCCCGGACGGCGCCGGCCGCCGAACCACGACCCGGATGTCGGCCGCGACCACGCCGATGCCGGCAGCCACCCGGCTCGCCGCCGCCACGGCCCGCACCTCGGCAGGGACCACGAGCAGGACGTAGCCGCACGCCGCGAGCGCTTCTTCGGTGGCGGCGTCCACCCGTCGGGGAAGATCGAGCACGACCAGTTCCCAGGACCTGCGGGCGGCGGTGGTCACGGCCCTGATCGCCTCGGGCGGAACACCGAGCACGTCGCCGCGGTCCCAGGACAGCACGGTGAGGCCGTGCGGCTCGGGCAGGTGATCGCGGAGCGTGGACCCGCTGACCCGTCCGCGCGTGTCCGCCAGGTCGGGCCACCGCAGCCCGCCGCTGTGCTCGGCGCCCATGATCAGGTCGAGCCCGCCGCCGTGGGGGTCAACGTCGATCAGCATCGTGGCCAGCCCGCGATGGTTTCCGGTCATGGCCAGCGCGGCCGCGAGCACGGACGCCCCCGACCCACCGCGACCGCCCACGGTCCCGAGCACCAGGGCACGCTGGGCGCCTGCCCCCTCCGCGACGTCGGCGAACGCGTCCACCAGCAAGGATTCGTCCGCCGGCAGCCGGATGACCTGCTCCGCACCCAGGCCGACCGCGCGCCGCCAGGTCGCGGCTCCGTCGTCGGCCAGGCACACCAGCACGACGCCGGTCCGCCGCGGTGGGCCGAGGGCCAGCAGCGGCCCCGCCTGGTCGTCGCCCACGACAACCAGTGGCGCCGCGGGCCACCGGGCACGCGCCGCGCCGACCTCGGTGACCAGATCGACTTCGACCCCCGTGGCAGCCGCGAGCCGGAGCACGTCGTCGAGCAGGCGCTCGTCGGCGGTGAGCACGAGTGGACGGTTGGCCGGGCTCATCGGTGAACCTCCCTGGGTCGCAGTGGCGGGTCCACTGTGGGCCCGGCGAGCGGCACGGGTGGGGCCTCAGCCCGAAGTTGTGGACAGCAGGGCGCGCCGCGCGGGGGGTGTGGAAAGCTGGTCTACCGAGCGAGCAGCGCGTCTGCGCTGGTCAACGCCGCTGAAGACGAGACACGGCCTCCGCCGAGGGACGGCGGAGGCCGTGGGGGTTCGACTAGGGGGGCAAGCCGAACCCGGAGCGGCGGGGGGTGCCGCTGCTATTAGTGTGCCCCGTTCGGGCGACGGAAAACCACCTAATCTCCCTAAGTTGTCTAGTCGAGGAATCCGGACTCCCGCCTCTATGCTCGTCGGTGTGGACATGGACGAGCCGGCGACGACGCCGCTTCCCGGAGGACACCGGGCGGCGGCATTCTTCGACCTCGACAAGACCGTCATCGCCAAGTCCAGCGCCCTGGCGTTCTCGAGAAGCTTCTACCAAGGCGGGTTGATCAACCGGCGGGCAGTGCTCCGCAGCGCCTACGCGCAGTTCGTCTACCTCATCGGTGGCGCGGACCACGATCAGATGGAGCGCATGCGCGAGTACCTGTCCGCGCTCGTGACCGGGTGGGACGTGCAGACCGTCAAGGACATCGTCGCCGAGGCACTGCACACCATCGTCGATCCGATCGTCTACGACGAGGCGGTCACCCTGATCGAGGAGCATCGCCACGCCGGGCGCGACGTCATCATCGTGTCGTCCAGCGGTGCCGAGATCGTCGAACCGATCGGCGAGATGCTCGGCGCGGACCAGGTCATCGCCACCGAACTCGTGATCGAGGACGGCAAATACACCGGCGAGATCGACTTCTACGCCTACGGCGATTCCAAGGCCAAGGCGATCAGCGACCTCGCCGACACGGCCGGATACGACCTCACCCGCAGCTACGCCTACTCCGACTCGGCAACCGACCTGCCGATGCTGGAGGCGGTGGGCCACCCATACGCGGTCAACCCGGATCGAGCGCTACGCAAGATCGCGGCGGAACGCGGCTGGCCCGTGCTGATGTTCTCCAAGCCGGTCGCGCTGCGCCAGCGCTCGACCCCCTTCCGCGACGCGTCGCGGCCGGCGCTCGCCGCGGCCGCGATCGGAGCGGGTGCGGCCGCCGCCGGGCTGGCCTGGTACACCGTACGGCGGCGGGCCCGCAGCTAGCAGGAGAACGGTGGACCCCCGCGAGAAGGACCGCGACGAGGTCTACGAGGTGCTCGGGGCCGGGCAGCCGGACGATCCGGCGGCTGATCGCACGGCCGGCCTGCCCGCTCTCGACCTCGGCGAGCGGACGAACGCTCGAGATGACCTGCCTGGCCCGCCAGGTCGCGACCCCATGCCCGCCTGGCAGCGCTGGGCGGCTATAGCGCTGTCCGTTGTCGTCGGCGGGTGCGCAGGGGCGTACGTGTGGCACGCGCGAACCGAGTCCGCCGAGCACGCGGCCGGCGCCAGGGCCGTCGAACTTGTCGCCGGCCAGGTGAGCGGATCGCTACAGCACGACCGTTTCGGGCTGCCGCAGCCCCCGCGCCGGGTCTTCGTGGAACTGCACAACGCGGGCGAACGCGATGTCCGCGTTCGAGACGTCCGACTGGCGGGATACCAGCTGTCCGGCGACCGTGACCCATCGTCAACCGAGACAGTGCCGGCCGGCGAGTGGCTGAGGTTCGCGCTGATGGGCGAGCCGGCCTGCGTGGGATCGGTTCCCGATCACGTGGACGTCGACGTACGCACGGACGGTGGCGACTCGTCGGTCGTCGTCCCTCTCCCGCCCGACGACGCGCTGCGGCTCCGGCTGCGCGACGTCTACCGCTTGGCCTGCCCGGACATCGCACCGCGGACGATCGTTTCCGAAGCGATCAACGCGAGGCGCGGCCCGGTGGATCCCGAAAGACTCCAGATGGGCGTACAGCTGCTCGTACCGGGACCCGAGACGGAGATCACCGCCCTCGACGCGTCGGCGGCCGGCTTCCGCGGGGAGGGCACAGACTTGCCCGTGACGGCGGGAGGCGGCCGCCGCAGCGTCACGGTCACCATCGACTGGCACCTCGACAGCTGTGCCGACGCCACTGGGTTGAGCGAGGTCACCCTCGACGTCCAGCTCGGTGGAGGCGGAGACACGGTGCCCGTTGCCCTGTCCAGCCGCGCGGTCGCCGTCCTGGCGCGCTTCGCTGCTGAGGAGTGTCGGGAGTGAGGGCGCCGCGACAGGGACGGCCGCTGGCGGTCGCTCTGACCGCCGCGTTCGCCCTCGGCGCGGCTCTAGGGGCCTACGGGTGGAGCGTGCGTGACAGCATCGCCGCAACACCCGAGATCAACCTCATCGCCGGACCGATCGCGATGCAGGTCGCGGGCGAGGTCCCAGCGACGGACGGGACGTACCGGATCTCGGCGAACGTGTTCAACCTCGCCGACAACGACGTAACGGTACGGGGGGCGAGCCTTGCCGGCTGGACGGTCACCGAAGGCCCGTCACCCACGGTGGTCCGGGCAGGCGAGTGGACGAGCATACCGTTCACCGCCGTTCTGGACTGTCACGATCCAGGGCTGGGGTCGGAACCGGGTGATCTTGAGCTGCACCTGCGGCTCGACTCGGAAGGGAAGAGCGAAGACCTCACCTTGCCGGTGCGCGGATCATCGGCCGATGCCGACGTCCTGTCGTATCAGCTGTGCCTTGAGGACGAGTCCTTGGTGCACCTGCTGCTGGACGATATGGAGCTGGCCGCCGACGACGGGACGCTCGAGATGCGCATCCCGGTTCTCGCGGCAGGACGAGAAGGCGAGCCGGTCACGCTGGCCGATCTAGTGGCCGCGACGCCGACCGTCCTCACGACGGCCTTTCGCACCGAAGCCCCCGGCCTGCCGTTGCGGCTGCGGCCCGGCGATACCGGGACCGTGACGATGCGCTGGACGGTCGACGATTGCGCGAGCGCCGAGGAGATCGGCGAGGTTCAGATCGGCACGCAGACGGATGGTACGTCCCAGATCTTCTACCAGCTTCCGGGGCAAGCCGTGGCCGCCTTGGCCAGGCTCGCCGTCGCTGAATGCAGCAGCTAAGGGCGCCCGGCGGTCCGGGCGCTCTCAGCCCGCCGGGGTTTGTTGCCCGAGGGCTTCGCTTACGCGCGCGTTCTGACGTATAAAGGAAGTAGGCCACCATGCTGGCCGGGCACGGCAGCCGGGCACCCACGCGGCGATCAGCCCATGTACGGGTAGTCGTTTCGGGGCAGCCGGGGCGACGGACGTGTTGCACGCTTGGTAACCCGGACTGACGTGCCACGGCGGCGCCCCTTGTCGTCTTGATCCGGGGCGCCGCTCGTGTGTGTCTCCCCGATATCGGGCCGGGCAGCTCGACGACGCGGACGAACGGCGGCGCGGTGCCCGGCGGGTAGGGCGCGCGCCGTAGGCTCGGGGACATGGACGAAGAGCGCATCGCGGTGTTCGTCGACTACGAGAACCTGGCGATCGGCGCTCGGGAGCACCTGAACGGCCTGCGCTTCGATTTCGGCCCAGTCGCCGACGCGCTGGCGGAGCGCGGCCGGGTGGTGTCCCGGCGGGCGTACGCCGACTGGTCGATGTTCGACGAGGACCGCAGGATGCTCACCCGGCACCATGTCGAGCTCATCGAGATCACGCAGCGCATGGGCGCCGCCCGCAAGAATGCCGCGGACATCAAGCTTGCCGTCGACGCCGTCGAGCTCGCCTTCGAGCGCGACTACGTCACCACCTTCGTCATCTGCACCGGCGACTCCGACTTCACCCCGCTGGTGCACAAGC
>CAZMXH010000192.1:0-6932 GCA_964570165.1 uncultured Actinomycetes bacterium | reverse complement strand
TCGGAACAACATCATTCAGCCGGTTCAAGATCTTCCACTCGCCTCCTCCGATGCTTCTACCGGCAGAACATACTGCCGCTGGCGAAGGAGCAATTGCGCCACCTTAGGATAGACCGGACTAGGAGACCCAGCTGCTGGGAATGCGAACTCTGCTAGAACGGGATCGACATCTACTTCAGCGGCGGCCCAATGCGCTGTGCCCTTACTCGAGCGCCGCGCGAAGGTGAATGCCACTATGGGCGGATGATTAAGCAGATCGAGAAGCACAGCAGTATGATCGACAAGCGTCTTGTCGGCACGGCCTGCGTAGCCCACCGGGTCTGCTCCGTCACTTACGGCGGTGCTCTTGCTCAGTCTCAGCACTTTCCCGGCGGGAAGGACTGTTTCCTGGTTGAGTCCACGATCTGCCAGGTATCGATCACTGGGCTTCGGCTCCGCACCCGCGTAGTGCTTGAGGTACGGATGCAGAGCGCGCTGTTTCCGCCTCTGCTCGACAAGCTGAGCGATGGTCGATGTACCGTCGCCCACCACGGCTGGCTGACACAGAGCGATGCAGCCGCTGATGCTGCCGTCGACCACGAGTAGCTTCCAGGCGTGGCCCTCTGAGGCTTGGCGCAGAGTCACGTAGCGCGAACGCCTGGTGATGCGTCGCCAGGCCCGTTCCAGGCTCGTCACCCGCGTTATGGCGAACGAGCCCCTGACGCTGACCGCTCCCGCTGCTGCTCTGACGTCCCAAGGCCCAGGAAAATTCTCAAACCAAGCAACTGCACTCGAGAGGTCGTCGCTGCGGAACGTCTTCTGTCGGCAGTAGGGAACGCCACCCGAGGCAAGCAGGTTCTCTAGAGCGGGCCGGCGAGCAGCGACCTTGGCGGCGAACACTGGCCTTGCACTGCGTTCGAGTACTATTTCTTGGTTCGACTTGAAGGCGTGAACCAGTCGGTTGCTGAACGTAACGGACTCGTAGCCGCGTCTTTTAAACTCTCTACGCATCGCGTTTCTGTCGATGTTGCGAGGCGACGAGCCACTGATTTTCTGGGTGGCCTTGTAGCCCTCGGAAAGCATCTGGTTTAACTTGCTGCTCTCTGGCATCGTTGTCGGCTTTAGGCGCTCTAGCCGTCGGAGCACACGGGGCCAGATGCTCTGTTGGTGTAGTTCCGTACGCGGTGAAATGAGGTGACTAGAGCTAGTCCGCAGGTGTGTAAGGTATCCCTCGAGCTCGAGCCCGCTCGCATCGATGCTTCCGCCAAAAAGCGGGAACTCATGCATCGGCATGTCGTTGTTACAATTGATTTCGCATACTACGCATCGTTGCGATTGTGGACTGGTGTCCAACCGCTGCGCGAGAATGTCCACTCCAGCGTGGCCCACACTGTGGAAGCAACTCGCGGCGCGCTCGGCCAGTCGCATAATCTCTGGGTGGACCCGAGCCGTCACATCGACGCTGTCGCCACCAGAGGAAAGGTTGGCCTTGTAGTGTAAGAAGATGCGTCGACCGGCCTCGAGAATGCTTTCCGGTGTTAGACCACGTTCGGCCAGGCGCTGTAAGGCGGCGCGATCAAGGGTGAGCGGCGTATGGGCTAGGTAGGGGTTTCGCTCGCGTAATAGGTTCTTGTTCTCGACTAACTCAGAGATAGTCGAGACCCCATCGCCCACTATGTTTGCTGGGACCCGCATCATGGCGGCGATAGCGTGCCCAGTTACGACCATAATACGGAGGTCGATCGATGGAATGCTCTCTTCGACCATGATCCGGGGTTTGCGAGCCAAGGCGTCTTCGAATGCTTGGCGAAGCTCGGCCTCACTACGTACGTCGACGGTGATACCTTTTCCACCCGAACCGGTGACCGGCTTCAGAACAACTGACCCATCGAGTTGGTGAAAGAAGTCAATCGCTTCTTCAACATCGTTGACCTCTTTTCCTCGAGCTACAGGTATGGAATTGTTCCGTAGAACGCGCTTCGTCAGTTCTTTGTCATGGGTGATGATCCGATCCAGTGTCGTAAGAGACCACGACATATTCTGGTAGAAGCCGATCTTGACTGAGCCGTCAGTGATCGTTTGTGTGTAGTCATCGAGCTTCACAACGTCGAGTCCGCGGTCTCGCGCGGCGCGACTCAGCAGGGTTGCGTCGAGGGCGCGGCGACGGCTTGCAGAGTCGTCATAGCGAGCGGGATAGGAGGTGAGGGGAGCAAGCGACTCCAGGGCGGCGTTGATAAGCGCCTCGAACTGGAGCGATCCGCTCAGGTCACCTGTATGCAGACTTGGCATGTCCGTCCTGAGGTCTTGACGCCTACGGATGTGACGGGAACTCGTCCAAGCGGCTGAGGATAGCCTGCGGGACCGGCAGTGCGAGTGCCTGACCCCTGTAACGCCGGCTCCTGGCCGGCTGTGCTGCTGTCCCCGAGCCACGAGCTACCTGCTGCTCGTGGTACGCGCGCTCCACCACAGGGACCGGCGGTCGGCGACGGGCTTGAGGTCCTGTACTGTGGGCCGAGTGCTCAGGCGGCATGCAAGGATTGTTGGGGCAACTGCCCTCGAGTTGAAAGTCCCGTCATCGCGGGCGGCTATCACAAAGCAACAGCCAAAGAATACTGTCTTCGAGCTTGAGGCTGTTTTTAAGTACAGAAAGATCCTCGGGATCGGCGAGGCGTCGCCCCGTGGACGAAGATTGACGGGAGACACTGCCACCGGGTCGTGGCGATTTCTAAACGAGGCACTCGAGCGACTCGAACGAATAACCATCCGCAGGCGGCCGGCTCATGCGCGCGCTGATATTGTCGCCATTCTCGAGGAGTTTCGTGACTTGGCGGTGCGTTTGTCGAGTCGACGGGGAGAAAGTCCACCGTATCGGGCAACGATCGCGGGCTTAGAGATGGCGCTCTTAGACCTCGCGGCGAAAGTTGTCAACCAACCCGTGGCTCGGTTTCTCGGCGGTGACCGGCGCCCACTACCTGGAGCGCTACCATTGAGCCCACCGCAGCTTGGCAAGAACCGACACAAGAGGCTCTTGTCAAGCGGGAGGTACGCAGTAGTCAAAGTAATAGACATTGGCAGTTCCGACGAGGCGATTGATTCGGCGGCTCAGGTCGCGGCGATGGCAGGAACGAGCAAGCCGATATGGCTTGAACTATCCGAACCGCTTCCAGCGTCGGAGACCCACCATCTGGTATCAGAACTCGCTAAGAAGATCACTGCGGATGATCTCCCACGACACATGGTGCTTCAGCTCAACCAGCCATATAAGCATCCCGTGCTTGCTGACCTACAGGCAGCGGCGGACGAGGCGGTAGCTCCGAGCATCGAGGAGCCCGGCATCGTCATCATGGCCGACATCGCGGCCGTCGACGTGACGCGAGCAGTTGGGCGCGTAGGAGTCCGCGGCGTCAATCTGAATCCACAGCGCCTTGGGGGCATGCTCGCCGTACTCGAAACCGCGAAGATGTTACTCGGCCTTTCACCCAACATCCGGGTGGGACTTTCCACAGTGGCTCAGCCATTTGGAATCGGCGCCCGTGCGCTGGCCGAGTTGGGTGCCGCACTTCCCCGACTGGACTATCTGGCTCTCGCGCCCGCTGTGATCAGCCGTGGTGTCAATGTTGACCCGCCGTTGGAGTACGACTCAAAATATCGCATCATCCCCGCTGAAGGCGCTGGGCTGGGCTGTAAGGCCGACCTGGCGCCGGGTGTGCACCTCATCTCACGTGTCGCCGACTCGCCACCTCGTGAGATACGCGAACCAGACTACAAGGGCCAGCCTGCTAACAAGTTCGACACGAGATCCTTACTGCACCTCGCAGATAGCCGCGGCGACCTGAAGCTCTACAGCCCACTTCTCGAGCGCTCAGCCCTCTCCCTTGGTCTCGATGTAGTCCGACCGAATTCTCGTCTGTTCATAGCCAAGCACCACGAACTTTCAGCACCGATTGGCTTTCTACCGACTATGACCGCCTGGTCCGGCCGTTCTGCCTACCAGGTCACTGTCGACAAGGAGCTGACTCGTCAAGTACTTGAAAGCCGGGGAGTACCGGTTCCTCGTGGCAAGGCATTTAAGGCAGGCCAAGTTGATGACGCTGTCGAGTATGCCGTGTCTCTCGGTGTGCCCGTCGTGGTGAAACCTAGGAACGGCATCCATGGCACTGGAGTCTCCACCGATCTACGCACCGACAGCCATATTCGCCGGGCGATCGCCGCGCTGAGGTCGACCAAGTACGGCGATCAAGACTTCGTGGTCGAAGAGCACATTCCGGGAGACGACTACCGCTTCCTGGTTGTGGGGGATCGCGTGGTCTCTGTTGTCTTGAAGCGTCCTGCATCCGTGCTTGGCGACGCGCAGTCCACAATTGTAGATCTTGTGTTGCAGAAAAACCGGCACAGGTTAGAGAATCCACATGCACGAGGCAATCTGATTAGATTGGGCCGCGATTCAGCATACTGGCTCGAGCGCCAGGGTCTCTACAACGACAGTGTGCCAGAGCGGGGACGGGTCGTGCGGTTGGGCAGCGCTGGCAATGTGGCTGCTGGCGGCGACAGCATTGAAGTTCTGGATGAGACTCATGAAAGCCTGCTCGAGTTGGCCGTGAAAGCAGTGAAAGCAATTCCCGGAGTCGACCATGCCGGTATTGACCTGATAGGGGACCATAGGAGCAGTGCCGATGAGCATCGAGCCGTCGTTCTCGAGGTCAACGCGAACCCGGCGACGACATTGAACCACTTCCCCCTCTTTGGCAAGCCACGCGACGTGTCGCTCGAGATTGTCTCGCGAAGCTGCATGCTGGCGGGCTTTAGACCGCCACCTCCGCAAGATCGACTCGCCCTTCGGATACAAGTAGAGGGCCACGTGCAGGGTATCGGCTATCGCAAATGGTTCGCTCGGATAGCCAACGATCAAGGCGTGGCCGGCTCGATCCGGAATCTTCCGAATGGAGCGGTCGAGGCACTCGTTGTGGGCGACAGCGACAGTGTCTGGATACTTGCCTCAAGCGCCATTCGCGGCCCGCGGGGCGCCGTTGTAAGCCGGGTGCAGAGCACCCATGTTGATGTCGCTGAGGTAGCTCCTGTCGATGGCTTCCAGGTACTAACGTGATCGGCTTAGAACGATTTGTCGATGAGACTGCTGTAGATGCTGACTTGAGTTCGGCCACGCTGGAGTTTGCAGCTAGACAGCGAGGATTGGAGGTTAGCCGGTCGGGCCGGGCGATGGTGCTGGTACGACTAGGGAATGAGCTGATCCCGTTCACAGGAATCAATGGACCCGACTCGAGCGCTGTGAGCAGAGAAATTTGCTCTTGTTACGACGGCCTGCTTCACCTTGTGGCCGCCCACGGGGTGCCGGTTCCGCGGTACTCAACATTCACCGTACAACAGACCGATGAGGCTCTAAGCTTCGTGAGACAGGCGGGGTGGCCTTTGGTGATCGGGCCGGCGAGGAGCGCCGGGCGCGTGATGCGAAGGGTGCACGACGAGGCTGAGTTCCGGGCAGCGTGGCGCGATTGCATCCGTGCTTACGGCGGGCGGGCGACTACGAGGCTTGTCCTCGTCGCCGAGCACGTGCAAGGGGAGACGCTTCACGTTGTGGTGGTTGACGGAAGGGTGGTGTCGGTCGCACACCTGGGTTCCGCGAATGTTGAGGGCGATGGTCAGAAGTCTATCGCGGAGCTGATCGCCTGGAAGAACGCGGTACGTTCGGAAAACCCCTATCTTCGCCAGTTTCCAATTCCAGATGATCCATCCCAGCTAAATGGCCTGGCCGGGCGCGCGTTGGGCGATGTTCCTGCGGCAGGTGAGCTGGTTGTGCTGCATAGTTCTCCGAGCACATTGACGGGCTTCGACGTGGTGGATGTTACGGATCGGATGAAGCCTAAGATAGAGCCTCTAGCGGTCGCGGCAGTAAGGGCTATCCCGGGACTCGCGTATGCGGGAGTGGAAATTGTCACACCTTCAGGATTAGATAATAGCATCTCGAGTTCGGACCGATCCGTCGTTGTAAACGTCAGTTGGTCGCCGCCGCTTTCTGGTCAATTCCCGACACACGGTGCTAGGCGTGACATTGCAGGTGCGATCATCGACCATTATCTCAACAACCCGCGTTGGTTGGTTGCGCAACAGACAAGCCATGAAGCGCGTGCGACAGACGGCTCGGCTCCGATGTGGCTTGGGCAGGGGCACGGCGGTCAGTGAATACCGCATTCGATCTTCGTAGTTCCCGCCCAACGACCGGATCGCGGGTCCTCGCCCGCGGCCACGGGCTGTGTGCACGGCGCACAACCGATTGACGCGTAACCGAGGCTACGTAGCGGGTTCACGAGGATGTTGTGCTCGGCGATGTAGGCCTCGACCTGCCCATCGGACCAGTTCGCCAGCGGGTTGATCTTCACTTTCTTGCGCCGAGAATCCCACCCGACGACAGGAGTGGTGGCCCGGCTTGACGACTCTGCCCGGCGTACGCCGCTAGCCCAGGCGTCGTACGGTCGCAACGCACGGTCCAACGGCCATACTTTGCGGATCGCGCAGCAAAGATCGGGATAAGTCTCGTACAGCTGTCCGTAGTTAGCTTCGTGCTGGGCAACCTGCAGTGGGTGGCTGACCGTCTCGACCTCGACGTCATACATCGCCGCGACCGCGTCCCGCGTGCCGATCGTCTCAACGAAGTGGTATCCGGTGTCGAGGAAGAGCACCTTGACGCCCGGCACTGCACGGGAAGCGACGTGGGACAGGACCCCGTCCGCCATCGACGCGGTCACCACGAACTTGTCGCCGAAGGTCTCGTGCGCCCACCGGACGATCTCTGCGGCGTCTGATCCCTCAAGGTCTCGACCGGCCGCGAGCGCCAGGTGCTCGAGTCTCGCAGTGGCGATACGCGTCATTTGTACCTCCAGCCAACAACGCTAGCTCGCATCCGTGTCCGGACAGAAGGCACGCAGATCCAGGTGCTG
>CAZMXH010000191.1:0-6933 GCA_964570165.1 uncultured Actinomycetes bacterium | reverse complement strand
TACCTCGGCATCGACCAACACGGCCCCTACAAACCCGACCACTACCGCTACTGACCCTCCGCTCAGGGGACGCGCCATGACCACCGTGCTCGACAGGCTGGAGCGGGGACGGCCGGTGTTCTCGGTCGAGTTCTTCCCACCCCGCAGCGACGACGAGGAGGGCATGCTCTGGCGTGCGATCCGGCAACTCGAGCCGCTCGACCCGGCCTTCGTCTCGGTAACCTACGGCGCCGGCGGCTCGAGCCGGGACCGCACGATCCGGACCACCGCACGGATAGCGGCCGAGACCACGCTGCTGCCTGTGGCCCACCTGACCGGTGTGGACCACTCGATCGCCGAACTTCGCAACGTCATCGGCTGGTACGCCGCGAACGGCATCAACAACATCCTGGTCATCCGCGGCGACCCGCCTGGCGACCCAACGGGCGAGTGGGTTCCGCACCCGGACGGCATCACCTACGCCGACGAGTTGGTGTCGCTGGCGTCATTCCTGGGCCGGTTCTGCATTGGAGTGGCGGCCTTCCCGACGGGGCACCCGCGCTCGCCCAATCTTGAGGTCGACACCGATCACCTGGTGAAGAAGATCAAGAAGGGCGCACACTTCGCGATCGCCCAGATCTGCTTCCAGGCCGATGACTTCCTGCGGTTGCGCGACAGGCTGGCCGAACGCGGCTGTGACGTCCCCCTGCTGCCAGGCATCATGCCGCTCACCACGACACGGACGCTCGCCAAGGCGCAGGAACTGTCCGGCGTACCCGCCCCGGCCTGGCTGCGGCGCCGGCTGGAGCTGTACGCGGACGATCCCCCCGGCTTCCGCGCCGAGGGTCTCGCCATCGTGACCGAACTGTGCGAGCGCCTGCTCGTCGAGGGAGTGATCGGCTTGCACTTCTACACGCTCAACCGGTCGACGGCCACCCGCGAGCTGGTCGGCCGACTGGGCCTCGCCCGGCCGCGTACGGCCCAGGAGGTCGCCCGCTAGGCCCGACGGCCGGCTTACCCCCGCTTGTGCAAATAGCTTCCTTATTGCTGCCCAGGCCGCAATAAGGAAGCTATTTGCACGAGCAGCGCAATGAGGAAGCTATTTGCGCGAGCACGTGGCGTCTCAGCCGGTGCCTACTCCCAGGGCGGCGAGGAGCACCAGCACCACCGTGGCGACGGCGAACAGGCCGTGGCCGCCGACGACCACCACCGGGAACTGCGACTCTGGCGCCGTGCCCCCAGCCGATCCCCCGGCCGATCCCCCCGCCGCAGCACCCGCACCGGCCGCCGTCCGCGCTCGTTATGTGGGCAACCACCGGCCGAACATGGTGAAGCCGAGCAAGGCCACTGGCACCAGCAGGATGAGTGCGATCCACGCCAGGGCGTCGCTGTCAGCCAACAGGTAGATGATCCAGATCACCAGGCCGGCAGCCGCCAGCGCAAAGTGGCTGAAGATCAAGGCCGGGGAGAACCGGGTTGCTTGCCGGTCTCGAGTTCCGCCCTTGGCGATCCAGGTGGCAAGCATGAAGAAGCCTCCTGCGGCGGCGATCAGCCAGGTAACAAGCGCGGCAACTGCCATGATTACTTCTCCTTACTCGGTTGGCGATAAAACGCGGCGGCCTGGGTGGCCTCGTCGGCCACCCGGACGCCGTAGCGGAAGGCGAGCTTCCCGCCCAGGAACCCGGCCGCCCCTAGGACGGCCAGGCTCGCCACGGCGAGGCCCAGTGGGCCGCTGGGGACCGGGCCGGACAACTCGTCGGCACTGATCCGCCAGAGCAGGTTGCCGGCATAAGCGGCTACCACAACGAGGTTCAGTGCCATGTGGGCCAGGCCGGTTCGAAATGCACGAGTGCCCATGGGTATGGCGGCTAGGTCCAGGGCGCCCACGCTTGCGGCAACCAGGGCGCCGACGATGCCGATCGCGATCAGCCACACCGAACCCTGAGCCAGGAAGTCCGGCTCCTCGATCAGGTACGAACCGATGTCGAACACCAAGCTGGCCACCCACGCCCCGATGGGCACGGTGACCAGGAGCGGATGCCACGGGTGACCGTACGGCCCGGCCATCACCGGGCTCACCGGATGCTTGGCGCGGTGCCACTCCGCCGCGACCGGGCTCTCGCTGCTGCCAGCCATTTCGCTAACGCATGTTGGTCTTAAAAAGACTGTAAGTCAAGCGCCAGCAGTGTCTTGCGAGAACCGATGTTTTCAGCCAATCTCATGGGCGTTAGTGTGCATGGGTGATGACCGACGTCCCGATCCGCGCCGTCGCCCTGCTGGACGACGAGCTACGGCGCGCGATGTACACGTTCATCCGGCAGGCCAGGCGGCCGGTGACCCGGGACGACGTTGCGCAGACCGCCGGCATCTCCCGGAAGCTCGCGGCGTTCCATCTGGACAAGCTGGTCGACGCCGGCCTACTGCGTGCCGGCTACGGACGGGCGGGAGCTCGGCGCAAGGTTGGACGTACGCCCAAGGTGTACGAGCCGAGCGACCAGGTGATCCAGGTGAGCATTCCGCAACGGCGCCACGACGTGCTCGCCGACATCCTACTCGACGCGGTGCTCACCGAACGCGACGGCGAGACCGCACGCGATGCCACGCTGCGGGTTGCCGAGGATCACGGTGAGCTGCTCGGGGCGGCCGAACGCGGCCGGACCCGCCCCGGACGCCTCGGTGCAGAACGCGCGCTCACGGTGGCGTCGCAAGTTCTGGAACGGTACGGCTACGAGCCCGTCCGCGAGCAGCCGGACTGCGTCCGCCTGCGCAACTGCCCCTTCCACCCGTTGGCCGCCCGGGAGCCCGCGGCAGTATGCGGCATGAACCGGGCCTTCATCGGCGGGCTGCTCACCGGCCTGCAAGCCAGGAACGTCGAAGCAGTTCTCGAGCCGCACGCCGGTGAGTGCTGCGTCGAGCTCCGCTCCGGAGTCGCTCGGCCGACCAGCCGCCAGTGACGGCGAGGAGGAATCCTCCGCCAGGATTGGTGGCACGGATGCGCAATCGATGGAGGAGGCCCCGCCATGCCGTGGCTCATGCTCGCCGCTGCGATCGCGTGCGAAGTGGTTGCCACCACGTCGCTGAAGCTCTCGATGGGCTTCACCCGGCTCGTCCCGTCAATCATCGTGGTGGTGGGCTACGTCGCCGCGGTGCTGCTGCTGTCGCAGGCGCTCGTGCGGGGCATGCAGGTGAGCATCGCCTATGCGATCTGGGCGGCGGCGGGCATCGCCCTGGTCGCGCTTATCGGCACCTTCTTCCTGGGCGAGACGATGAGCTGGATCCAGGTGGGCGGCCTCGTCCTGGTGGTCGCCGGTGTGATGGCACTCGAACTGGGCGGGCAACCGTGAGCCGCCTCCGACCATGCCATGACGTGGCCGATGAAAGCCGTGGTGAGCTGCGCCCGTAGCGCCTGGTCACCGTCCCATCCAGGCGTGGGCCCACCGGCCGCCGACCATCGAGACCCATTGCTTGCCAGGGCGGACCCGCACCTGCGGGAACCGCGCCGGGTCGGGCAGGTTAGGCGGGTCCAGCTGGCCGGACTCTTGCACGAGCTTGGCGAGCCGTCCCACGACGTCCGCAGCGCCCGCCACGGTGCCGCCCTCGCCAACCAGAGTCGGCAGGGCGCGTGTCCCAAGCTGCTCCCACTCCTCCCGCCAGGCGCGGATCCGCCGCCAGGCGCCGGTGGTGACCGGTTCCCGGTTCGCGCTCACCGCGAAGCCGAACCGCTGTATTGCATCGCAGCCCGAACGCCCGCGCAGCAACGGTCCGGCCAGCAGCCGGCGCAACACCTCGGGATCGCCGATGTTCGCGTGATCCACCCAGTAGGCCTTCAGCAGCAGCCGGCGAACGTCGTCGGCGACGCCAGCGCCATAGGCTTCCGCGTAGCCTGCAACGGCCGCTGCTGTGTTGGGCACGGTGCGCGGCGCGGCTGCCGGATCCTCGCCCGGAGCGAGCAGTTCCCAGACAGCCGGTTCATCGGTCAGGAGTGCTCGATCGTCGTCGGCCATAGGCCGAGGAGACTTGGACAGCCGTGGCTCATGCTCCACTGCGCGCCAGTCGACCTCCACGCCGGTGCTGCTCAGTGCATCGACTGCCCGGCCGGCGAGGTAGCAGCACGGGTAACCGAAGTCCGCGTACAGCACAAACATTGATCATCACCTTCCGTTCGGGCCTCCTCATTGTTTTTACGAACGTAGTAGTGAAAAAATGCTTACGCCAGAGGCCGAACGGAGGGAGGACCGTGTGACCTACGTCATCGGTGAGCCGTGCATCGACGTGATGGACCGCGCCTGCGTCGACGAGTGCCCCGTCGACTGCATCTACGAGGGGGCCCGGTCGCTGTACATCCAACCCGACGAGTGCATCGACTGCGGTGCATGCGAACCGGTGTGCCCCGTCGAGGCCATCTACTACGAAGACGACCTGCCGCCGCACCTGGAGCCGTACCGCGAAGACAACGCCCGGTTCTTCGACCAGCCGCTGCCCGGCCGCGACGAGCCGCTCGGTGCGCCGGGCGGAGCGGCGAAGGTCGGGCCTCTCGGAGTGGACACCGAACTGGTCGCTTCACATCCCGCTGCCGACGCGGCCGAGCGGAGATGAGGCGCGCGGTCTGGCATCTGCGCGCGAACGCCGTTGTGGTGGCCTACCTCGCCACGGCGATCGCGGCGGTCCCCGTCTACGCCGCGGGAGGCGTGCCGCGGTGGATGGTGGTGCACCTGTTCCTGTTGGGAGCGGCAACGAACGCGATTGTCATCTGGACCGGGCACTTCGCCGCCGCACTGTCCAGGGCGCCCGATCCGGCACGGCAAGGCGCGGGCCGCCGGTTGGCCGCGCTTAACCTGGGCGTGGTCGGCGTGCTGGTCGGAGTTGGCCTCGAGGTCCCAGGCGTGACTGTTATGGCGGCGGCCGTGGTGACCGCGGTCATCGTCCTCCACCTGTGGAACCTGGTCCGCTTGGTTCGCCGGGGACTTGGCGGAGGGCTCACCCCGACGGTCCGGTTCTACTGGGCGGCAGCAGCGGCGCTGCTTGCCGGTGTCGTCGCCGGCGCCGCGCTCGCCATCGGGGTTCCCGAGACCTGGCACGCCCGCGTCTACCCGGCACATGTGCACCTCAACCTGTTCGGCTGGGTTGGCCTGACGGTGCTGGGCACGCTGTTCACCCTCTGGCCAACAGTGCTGCGCACGCGCGCCGAAGGAGGCGCCGTGCGCGCTGCCACCAGGTCGCTGCCGGTATGCGTGGCAGGGCTCGCACTCAGCACCACCGGCCTGCTCACCGGCACCGGCCCGGTCATCGTCGCGGGAGTCGTCCTCTACGCGGTCGGAGCGGCGATCAGCCTGGACCCCTTCGTGCGCACCGCGTGGCGGCGTCCGCCCCGGAGCCCGGCGGCGTGGATGCTGGCAGCCGGCACCGGCTGGCTGTTGGTCGCGCTCGGCGCCCAGGTGGCCGCGGTGGTGCAGTCCCCCGACCCGGTCACCGTCTCCGCCCGGCTCGCCGGCCTGCTCCCCTGGCTGCTCGCCGGGTTCGTCGCCCAAGTCCTGACCGGCGCCCTTACCTACCTGCTGCCGGTCATGCTCGGGGGCGGCCCGGCCGGCGGCCGCCGAGCCGCGGCACAACTGGATCGGTGGGGAGCGGTCCGGACGTCCGCGCTCAACGTGGGCGTGGCCCTGGTCGCCCTGCCGCTGCCCGCAGCCGCGAGGACCGTCGGCTGGATGCTCATCACGGCCGCGCTGGCCGGGTTCGTCGTCCTGGCCGTCGCGTCCGTCGTCACGATCCGGAGAAGACCCACCATGCCAAATGCGAGGCCGAACGCGGGCACAGACGTGCGCACGAACCCGGACGGCAGGCAGACCCGGCAGGGCCGCCGGCCGCTCCTCGGTGGGCTTGCCATCGGAGCGGCGATGCTCCTCGTCGCCTTCGCGGTCGCAGCGAGCGGTGACCGTTCGGCCGACACCAGAACGGTGTCGGCGACCGGAGGCGGCACCCGCGTCGTCGAGGTCTCGCTGGTCGAGATGGACATCGTTCCGGGCGAGATCACCGTCGACCCGGGAACGCGGGTCATCCTCGACATCACCAACAACGGCGCCATGCGCCACGACGTGGCCCTCCCCGGCGGGCCGGCCACCCGGATGCTCGAGCCGGGTGAGCGTGAACGGCTCGACCTGGGCACCGTCACCGACTCCCTCACCGGCTGGTGCACGGTGCCGGGCCACAAGGCCGCCGGCATGGTCATCAACATCAACGTCACTGGCGACGAACACGGCGACGCAGGAGCGTCGCAGGACGGCGCCGCGACCGTCGACCCGGACGCCGACCCGGGCCCAGGCTTCCGGCCGGCCGACGCCACGCTGCCGCCGGCCGACGAGGGGCGAACACATCACGTGACGCTGCGAGCCAAAGAGCGAACGCTGCCCGTCGCTCCAGGCGTGACCCAGCGGATGTGGACGTTCGACGGCACCGTGCCCGGGCCAACGCTCCGCGGCCGGGTGGGCGACACCTTCGTCATCACCCTGATCAATGACGCGACGATGGGTCACTCGATCGACTTCCACGCCAGCATGCTCGCTCCCGACGGACCGATGCGCACCATCGAGCCGGGCGAACGCCTCACCTTCGAGTTCACCGCGCACCATGCCGGCGCGTGGATGTACCACTGCGCGACCGAGCCGATGGTCCAGCACATCGGCAACGGCATGTATGGCGCCGTCATCATCGACCCGCCCGGCCTGGCGCCCGTGGACGCCGAGTACGCCCTCGTGCAGTCGGAGTTGTACCTCGGCGAGCCGGCCGAGCACGGCGACTTCGAGGCCATGGCCGCGGGCAACCCGGACGCGGTCGTGTTCAACGGCTACCACGACCAGTACCGCCACGCGCCGCTGGTCACCCGGGCTCGCGATCGGGTGCGCGTCTGGCTGGTCAACGCCGGTTTGGAGCGGCCCAGCGCGTTCCACGTCGTCGGCA
>CAZMXH010000190.1:0-6945 GCA_964570165.1 uncultured Actinomycetes bacterium | reverse complement strand
TCATCAGCAGCGCCTGCGCGTCGGTGTTGATCGCGATGAACTCGACGCCCTTGAGGCCAACCTCGATCATGCGGTTGACGGCGTTGACCCCCCCGCCGCCAATGCCCACAACCTTGATCACCGCGAGGTAGTTCTGCGGAGCGGTCACGTCGCCTCGCCTCTCGCTCGAGTCCTCATGCTCCCGGCCCTCCCCTGGCGGCCGGTTCTCGGTTCCACCAGCTCTCGTCCCAACTCTGACCCTCAAGTTGAGGTTTAAAGTTATGTCAACCTGAGCGCTAACGAGAACGCTAGGTGCTCGCCCACGCCCGAGTTCGCAGACACGCCGCACCGCATTTGATCGACATCAAGGCCGGATCGCGGGATTGGACGGCGCCGAGACGTCGTACACCGACGCGGGCTCCGCGGAGTCCAGCAGGGCCCGCAGCACCTCCGCCTTGCGGGCCGTGTGGTCAGCGGTTCCCCAAACCACGGTAGCCCCGCTGTCCAGCGACAGCTCGACCGACGCGGCCGTCGGCGCGGCCACCGCCGTCACCGCCTCTCGAAGGTCGCCCGGCAGACCCCCGAGCACCGCGACTCCTGCCGCCCGGGCGGCGGCCGCGTCCGCGTCCGTCGGAGCATCGAGCACCGGCAGGTCCGCGGGCTGGCGGGACGACTCCCCGAACAGGACACCGTGCCGGTCGACCAGCCACCACGCCGAGCCGTCGGTGACCGCCGCCGCCGGCGTCCGGGGGGTCACGTCGATCACCACCGCGTTCGGCCATGAGCGCCGCGCCGCGGCCGCCTCCACCGCCGGCAACCGGCGGGCGGCAGCGGCGAGGCGCTCGGTGTCCACGCGGATCAGCGGCGTGCCGAGCGGCGCCGGCACCGCCGCGATCACAGCTTCCTTCAGCTGACCACGCGCACCGGTCACGCGGACCTCGTCCAGCGCCGTGACGTCGGACCACCCGACTAGCCACGCCACGCCTCCGGTGGCGCCGGCGACGGCCAGCCCTACCAGCAGGCCGAGCACGCGCCGCCAGAACCGCCGACGCGAGCGGGCAGCGAACCGCTCGGACCCCACGGCGGGCCGAGCAGGACGCCGCCCGGCCGCCGACGGCCGCCCAGCGCCCGGCCGGCGGCTCACTGCCGGGTACCCACCCAGGACGGGTCGGAGCCGATCCCGTGCGCGCCCAGGTCGTCGGGGTCGGCGGCCTTCGAGGCCTCCCGCTCGAGCACCTCCAGGATCTCCGGACCGAGCAGCGTGACGTCGCCCGCGCCGATGGTGAGCACCAGATCGCCGGGCCGCACCCGGTTGGCTACCCGCTCCGGCACCGCCGACCACGACGGCTCGAACACCACCCGCTCGGGCGGCAGCGGCACCAGGCCGGCGACGAGCGCGCCGGTCACGCCCGGCTCGGGATCCTCCCTCGCGGCATACACGTCCATCACGACGACGTCGTCCGCGGCCGCAAGCGCCCGGCCGAACTGCTCGGCGAAGATCCGGGTCCGGCTGAACAGGTGCGGCTGGAACACCGCCACCACGCGGCCACCGCCGGCAAGGGGCCGCGCGGCGGCGAGCACCGCCGCCAGCTCCGTTGGATGGTGAGCGTAGTCGTCGTAGACCCGCACTCCCCCCGCGCGACCCTTGAGCTCGAACCTGCGCAGCGTCCCGGTGAAGCCCGCGAGGCCCTCCCGCAGCTCGCCGCCGGGGAAGCCGAGTGCGCTGCCGGCCGTGAACGCCGCCGCCGCGTTCAACGCGTTGTGCCGGCCAGGCAGCCGGAGGCCGACCCGGCCGAGGCGCCGGCCGTGGTCCACGAGCTCGAACGACACACCTGCGTCGGGGCCGGTGTCCGGCTCGTGCTGTGCCGTCCCGAGGTCGAGCTCGGCCACCCGGACGTCGGCGTCGGGCGACTCGCCGTAGGTGCGCACCTCGATGCCGCGCGCCCGCGCCCGCTCTCCCAGCGCACGACCGCCCGGGTCGTCCGCGCAGGTCACGACCAGCCCGGTCACCCGGTCGACGAACTCGTCGAAGGCCCGGACGTAGTTCTCCGGCGTGCCGTAGTTGTCGAGGTGGTCGGCCTCGACGTTGGTGACGATCGCAAGCTCCGGTCGGTAGGCCAGAAACGACCGGTCGCTCTCGTCGGCCTCGGCCACGAAGATCTTGCCCGAGCCGTCGTGCGCGTTCGCGCCGGATTCGTTGAGATTGCCGCCGATCGCGAACGACGGGTCGGCGCCGCAGTGTTGCAGTGCGACGGTCAGCATCGAGGTCGTCGTGGTCTTGCCGTGCGTTCCCGAGACGGCGATGGCACGGCGCCCGGCCATCACCGATGCCAGCGCCGCGGCGCGCGGCAGGATCCGCAGCCCGAGCCGCTTCGCTTCGACGATCTCCGGGTTGTTCTCCCGGATCGCGGTGGACACCACGACGGTGTCCGCGCATTTGACGTGCGGCGCCTCGTGGCCAATGTTGATCTCGGCGCCGAGCGCCCGCAGGCTGGCCAACACCCTGGAGTCCTTGGCGTCGCTGCCGGAGACCTGCATTCCCCGGGCGAGCAGGATGCGGGCGATCCCGCTCATGCCCGCGCCGCCGATGCCCACGAAGTGCACCCTGCCGAGCTCCGTGGCGTCGAGCACACGCTCCGGGGGTGGGACGATCAACGGACACCTCCAGTCGCAGCCTGCCGGATCATAGCGACCAGCCGCTCGTCGGCGTCGGGCCGGCCGAGCCGCGCGGCGGCCTTGCCCATGACCGCGAGCCGCTCACCGTCGGTCAGCAGCGGCGGCAGGTGCTCCTCCACCCAGGCCGGCGTGAGGCCGGCGTCGTCGACGAGGAGCCCGGCGCCGGCCTGCACCAGGGGGGCGGCGTTCAGCCGCTGCTCGCCGTTGCCGTGCGGCAGCGGCACGTACACCGCGGGCAGCCCGGCGGCGGTAAGCTCCGCGCAGGTCATCGCGCCCGAGCGGCACAGCGCGAGGTCGGCAGCAGAGTACGCGAGGTCCATCCGGTCGATGTACGGAACGGCGACGTACGGCACGTCCCCGCCGGCCGGCGGCGCGTCGGCCTCGTTGCCACGGCCAACCGCGTGCAGCACCTGCACCCCGGCCGCAGCCAGCGAAGCCGCCGCGCCAGCCACCGCGATGTTCAGCCGCCGCGCTCCCTGGCTGCCGCCGAAGACCAGCAGCGTCGGCCGATCGGGCGCGAGACCGAAGTACGCCCGCGCCTCGTCGCGCAGCGCCTCCCGGTCCAGGTTCGCGATCGCCCGCCGCAACGGCATGCCGACGTGCTGCGCGCCGCGCAGCGGAGAGTCCGGCGCCGCGCTCGCAACGTACGTCGTCAGCCGCGCCCCGATGCGGTTCGCCAGGCCGGGACGTGCGTTCGCCTCGTGCACGACTATCGGCACCCCGGCCCGCCGCGCCGCCAGGTACGCGGGCAGCGCCACGTAGCCGCCGAAGCCCACGACCACGTCGGCTCTGCGCGAGCGCAGTACCTCGCGCGCGTCGCTCACCGCGCGCCGCAGCCGCCATGGCAGGCGCGCGACATCGAGCGTCGGGCGGCGAGGCAGCGGGACCGGAGGGATCAGCGCCAGCTCGTACCCGCGTTCCGGCACCAGCCGGGTCTCCAGGCCGCGCTCCGTGCCGAGCAGCACCACCCGGACGGCGGGATCGGACTGGCGAAGCGCGTCCGCGGTTGCCAGCGCGGGTTCCACGTGGCCCGCTGTTCCACCACCGGCGAGGACGACGTGCACTGCCTCGTTCTCCTTACGTCTTCCTGCGTTGCTTGGCCCGCAGCGCGGCCGCGGCCCCCGGCTCCTCCGCCGCGAACCGGACGAGGAGCCCGATGGCCGCGATGGCCGGAACAAGAGCAGACCCACCGTAGGACACCAGCGGCAGCGGCACGCCGACGACCGGCAGCACACCCAGCACGCTGCCCAGGTTCATCACGGCTTGTCCGACCAACCAGCCGGTGATACCCGCGGCCGCCAGCCTCACGAACATGTCGCGAGCCCGCACCGCGATCCGGATGCCGGCGTAGCCCAGCACGCCGAACAGCCCCACGACGGCGAAGGTCCCGATCAGGCCGAGCTCCTCCCCGATGATCGCGAAGATGAAGTCTGTGTGAGCCTCGGGCAGCCTGCCGAGCTTCTCGCTGCCCGCGCCGAGGCCGCGGCCCCACCAGCCGCCGTCGGCGAGTGCGTAGATGGCATGAATCGACTGGTACCCGACCTCGTCGGGATCCTGCCACGGGTCCAGGAACACGCTGACGCGTTCGAGCCGGTGGCGCGCCGCCGTGACGAAGTAGGTCGTCACGGTCGCGACGACGCCGACACCGAGCCCGAACAGCCACGTCGGCACTCCGAGCACCCACATGATCGTCAGCACGATCGACATCAGGACCAGGGATGTGCCGAGATCGCTCTGGACGACGGTCAGAGCCACGACGCCGCATGCGACCGGCAGGTACGGCAGCGCGAGCTCCGGCCACCGGCGCAGCTGCGGGCCCTTGCGGGCGTAGACGTGGGCGCCCCAGACAACCAGGGCGAGCTTGGCCAGCTCTGACGGCTGGACCCGCAGCTCCGGGCTGATCTCCAGCCAGGCGCGCGTTCCGTTCACCTCCACGCCCAGTCCCGGGACATAGGTCAACACGAGCAGCACCACCGCGGCTACCAGCAGCGGCAGCGCCAGCCGGCGGATGGTCCGGATCTTGCTGCGGACGGCCAGGAACGCGATGGCCAGGCCCACCGCGACCCACACGATCTGCCGGATGAAGATCGTGAAGGGATCGTCGTAGACCGACCGCGAGGTGAAGCTGGACGCGGAGAACACCATGACCAGCCCCAGGGCCAGCAGCAGCCCCGCGGCACCGAGCACCAGGTGGTAGGAGGCCAGCGGCCGGCGCAGCAGCTGGGCGACGACCGCCGGGGCGGGCGTCGCCCTCGCGCGGGGGTCCTGGTCAGTGCCGCTGGCCATGACGCCGCCGGACGGCAGCCGCGAAGGCATCGCCGCGGGCGCCGTAGTCAGCGAACATGTCCTGCGACGCGCACGCCGGCGCGAGCAGCACCGTGTCGCCGGGCCGCGACAGCCCGGCCGCGGCGTCCACGACGTGATCCATGGCCTTATTGTCGGTGGTGGAGACCTCCGCGACCGGAATCTCCGGCGCGTGTCGGGCGAGCGCTTGCGCGATCAGGTCCCGGTCCGTGCCGATCAGCACTACCGCCCTCAACCTCGGGGCCACGGCGCGCACCAGGTCGTCGAACACCGCCCCCTTGGCGAGACCACCGGCCACCCACACGACGCTGTCGTGCGCCTCCAGGGAGGCCCGCGCGGCGTGCGGGTTGGTCGCCTTCGAGTCGTCGACGTACGTCACGCCGCCCGCGGTGCAGACCCGCTCTATCCGGTGCGGGTCGGGCCGGAACGCGCGCAGCCCTTCGCGAACCGCCTCCGGTGCGACACCGAACGATCTCGCCAGCGCCGCCGCGGCCAACGCGTTCGCCACGTTGTGCGGAGCGGCCGGACGCACGTCGGCGACCGGAGCAAGCTCGATGAGCGAACCGGGGGCGGCCGCGAAGGCGTGGTCTACCAGTACTCCGTCGGCGACCCCCACCATGCCCTCGCTCGGAACCTCCAGCGTGAAGCCCACTGCCCGGGCACCCGGGCCGGCTCCCGCCTGGTGCGCCAGGCGCTCCGTGACCGGATCCGCGGCGTTGTACACGCACGCCGCCTCGACACCGTCGAAGATGCGCCCCTTGGCCGCCGTGTACGCGTCCAGCGAGCCGTGCCAGTCCAGGTGGTCGGGGGCCACGTTGAGCACCGCCGCCGAGTACGCCGCCAGGGTGTGCGTCCAATGCAGCTGGAAGCTGGACAGCTCCACGGCGACCACGTCATGGGCGGGCTCCAGCACCGCGGCGACCAGCGGAGCGCCGACGTTACCCGCCACCGCCGCGTGGTGACCGGCGGCGCGCAGCATCTCGCCCAGCATCCGTACGGCCGTCGTCTTGCCATTCGTTCCGGTCACCGCCAGCCACGGCGCCGGGTCGGAGAGGTTTCGCAACCGCCAGGCCAGCTCCACCTCCCCCCACACCGGAATGCCGGACCGGCGCGCGGCGACCAGGAGCGGAGCGGTTGGGCGCCAGCCCGGCGACGTGACGACGAGGCCGGGGCTACCGGGCAGCGTGCTCGCAGCCGCGGCCCCGAGCCGCACGTCGGCGCCCTGCTGCTCCAGCCGCGCCGCTCGCTCGCGTCCGGCATCGTCTTCACGCTCGTCGACGACCGTGACGCGGCAACCGAGCGCGAGCAGCGCCTCGGCCGCGGCGGAGCCAGACACGCCTGCCCCCGCGACCACGGCGTCGAGGGAGGGCCACGGGCTGTCCCGGTCGGCCATGGAGAGCCACGCCGGAACGCTCACGCGCCCACGACCCATTCGGCGTAGAAGATGCCGAGGCCCAGCGCGACGAAGATGCCCGCGATGATCCAGAACCGGATCACCACGGTCGGCTCGCGCCAGCCCTTCTGTTCGAAATGGTGATGTATCGGCGCCATGCGGAAAACCCGCTTGCCGGTCAGCTTGAAGCTCGCGACCTGCACGATGACGCTCACCGCCACCAGCACGAAAAGGCCGCCGATCACCGCCCAGACGATTTCGTGCTTCACCGCCACCGCGATCGCGCCGAGCGCCCCGCCGAGCGCGAGGCTGCCGGTGTCGCCCATGAACACCATCGCCGGGGGCGCGTTATACCAGAGAAAGCCGAGCCCCGCTCCGATCAGGGCCGCCGCGAACACGGCGACCTCGCCAGTCCCCGGCACATAATGAAGCTGGAGATATTCGGTGAAATCCGTCCGTCCCACGACATAGGCGATCACGCCGAGCGAGCCCGCGGCGATCATCACCGGCATGATCGCCAGCCCGTCGAGCCCGTCCGTCAGATTGACCGCATTGGCGGAACCCACGATCACCAGCATCGCGAACGGGAAGAA
>CAZMXH010000189.1:0-7015 GCA_964570165.1 uncultured Actinomycetes bacterium | reverse complement strand
GAGTAGGACGCCGCCGGACTTTTGCGACAGACGAGGGCTATCCACCGCGAGAGTGGGTAGCCCTCGTCTGTGTTTCGAGGCAAGGTGCTGGCTGAGGCAGCCAGCGAGCATGGGAGCGCGATGACGCAGAGTCGGGAACGAGGTCCGCGAGGGAGGCGAGGTCGAGAACGCAGAGCCGTTCCGCAGCCGGACGGCGAACCGAGTCGGAAGGCAGGCGGTGAGCCGGATCCGCCGATTGATCCGGACGTCACGGGGGATGAGCTCGACGGGGACGTCCTCGCCGAACTGCGGAGTCTCCGCCGCGGCGTCGCAAGCGAGGTGGCACGCCACCTGGTGATGGCGGCACGGACACTCGACGAGGATCCGGAGCTTGCGTACCGGCATGCTCTGGCGGCGAGGCAGCGCGCCTCAAGGATCAGTGTGGTGCGGGAGGCAGCTGGTATCGCGGCCTACGCCAGCGGCCGTTACCGGGAGGCTCTGGCGGAGCTGCGCACCGTTCGCCGGATGACCGGCACCGTCGACCACCTGCCCCTCATGGCCGACTGCGAACGCGGCCTGGGGCGGCCACGGCGCGCGCTGGACCTTGCGAGCGATCCGGCGTGCGCTGCGCTTGACCGAGCCGGCCGCGTGGAGATGATGATCGTCGCGGCAGGTGCCAGGCGTGATCTCGGGGACATCGAGTCGGCCATTGCCTCCCTGCAGGTTCCGGAGTTGCGGGCGCGAAGCAGGGAGCCGTGGGTTGCCCGGCTGCGTTACGCATACGCCGACCTGCTGGAAGCCGCGGGGCGGACCGCAGAGGCGAGCCGCTGGTTCATGGCGGCCGCGGAGGCGGACGTCGACGATGAGACCGACGCCGCCGAGCGGTTCGCTGCCCTGGAAGTCGAGGGCGGCAGCGACGCCACGGCGAAGCCGGCGGGCCGCTGAGGCGGGCTCGTTCGTCTGGAAGCGGAGGTTATCCACAGATTGATGGCGCGCGACCCGTTGAGTGATCACACACAACGAGGATGGATGAGTCCGTGTGCTGATCCACGAGGGAGCCATCATGACAGGTGCCTCCGTCCATACCTTCGAGCATCGCAACGAGGTCCATCTGATCGGGCGCGTCTCTGGCGAACCGCGTCTCACCACGTTGCCTAGCGGCGACATGGTGGTGTCGGTGCGGCTCGTGGTCGAGCGGCCACGTCCGCCCGCCGGTCGCGGTCGTCGTCCCAAGGTCGACACACTGACCTGCTCAGCTTGGACGGCGAGCCTGCGGCGCACCGTCATGCGATGGAGTTCCGAGGACATCGTCGAGGTCGATGGCGCACTGCACCGCCGATTCTGGCGTGCTGACGGTGTTCCGCAGAGCCGGTACGAGGTGGAGCTCACACACGCGCGGCGGCTGTACCGGCCTCCGGCTACGGCTCAATGACGGGTGCCTGCCCCTGGAGAAGGCGCATCAGCAGACCGGTCCTGGGCTTGGGCCCGAATGACGTCGACTTGTGCGGGAGCTTCTCGCCCCTCGCCGCCAGGGCGAGCACGTCGGCGTGCCGTGCTGGCTCGAGCAGCACCGCCACGCCGGACGACCGCTTGGCGCGTTCTACAGCGTCGGCGGGGCGATGGTGGTAGGCGATCCGGGGGTCGTCGTCGTCCAGCTTCCACGCTGACGCCAGCAGGAGCCGGTGCGCGATGCTGGCGTCGAGTGACTGCCAGAGCTCCGACCGGTCGGCGGGCATGCTTGACCGCACCGCATCCGGACGTGGGTCGCGGAGTAGAGCGACGGTATGACCGTCGCTGATCAAGAATCGATGCCCGGACTGGTCGCCGTCCCTTCCGACCATGGCGACGACGGCATCGGTGCCTCCGCTGACGTGGCGCACCGTGACGGACCGGAACACCTGCCGGGCAGCCGCGGTGGCATCGTGCAGCGAAAGATCTGAAACGGAGCGGTGGATGGCCGCCAGTCGCAGCGGATGACGGGCGGCGTCCACCAGCATGGCCAGCCCGTAGCCGCGGGGGTCGTCCGGCGCCAGTGCGCTGCGGTCTCGCAGCGCTAGATATGCGGCGTACCTGTGATGTCCGTCGGCGATGAGGACCTGCCTATCGGCGAGATCGGCCGCGACCGTGTGGTGGAATCGCGCGTCGGTGATCCGCCAAAGGCGGTGAGCCGCGCCGTCCGTCGTCTCCACCTCGACCAGGGGAGCGGTCGCTACGGTCGCGTCGATGCTGTCGCTTGTCGCGCCGTCGCCTTCGTAGGTCAGCAGGATGGGCTCGAACTGGGCCCCGGTGGCTGACATCAACGCGGTCCGATCAGCCACTGGACCGGGGAAGACGTCTTCGTGTGGGACGACGCGGCCCTCCGCCGGCTCGTGGAGCGACACCGCTCCGATCACGCCGAGCACCGCTCCCTCGCTGGTGGACTGTTCGTACACGTACAGCGCCGGGCTTTCATCCTGGATGAGGACGCCGGTGGCCAACCACGTCTGGAGGTGAGCGGCGGCGTTCGCATACCGGTCCTCGCCGTCACCGCCACGGGGCAAGATCAACCGCACCACGTTGTGCGGATCCGCTTCCTCCCAGGTACCAATGCTGTCTCGGCCGATGACGTCGTACGGAGGGCAGGTGACCGCCCCGAGGTCGGCGACCCGGGCCGGGTTGTACCGCAATGCGCGGAAGGGCGCCAGCCGCAACGGTCGCGCGCTCTCATCAGGTCGGGTCATCTCATTTGTCATCGTACGCACGTGCCGCCTCCCGCCGGCCGGCCCCAGAACGGGGTCTGTCCGACGGACGGGTGTATCTGATCCGACACGCCGAGGTTTGCATCGGGGAAGGGACCAGCCGTGACGAGACGATCGGGCAAGGTCGGCTCAGATTGATCAGCGGCAGCCAGGGTGGTCATGGCTTTTCCAGCGAGACATCTCCGGTGTTGCCGCCCATAGCGGTTGAGATCCGCCACGGTCAATATCAGCGCAGCCGCCGGCCCCACCCACGACATGCCGTAGACGCTGTAGTCGCGCGGCGGGTCGATCATGCCGAACCACGATTCGTAGATCTGTGTGGGGCCCGTTGACATGCGGTCGGCCACAAGCTCCGTGTCGCGGAGCTCAGCGCGTTCAATGACGTTCTGGGTGATGTACTTCTCCGCCGTGGTACCGGTTAGCTTCTCCAGGAGCTGGCCGAGGAGAAGGTAGTTGGTGTTGGAGTACACCCCCGGCGTGCGCCCCGGCGTGCCGACCGGAGGTGCCATGACCCCCATCTCGATTAGCTCCGTCGGGTCAAACTGTGTGAACCGGTTGTCGTCCAGGCTCTCGGGGCTCGTGTCCCGCCAACGAGGGAAACGCCCCGAGGGACGGGTAGGCGTGAGGGAGGTAGTCGGCCAGGCCGCTCTCGAACTCGGCTAACCACCGGCGGGCGGCATCCTGGTCGCCCGCGCGGACGGCCGCCTCAATCCGATCGAGTCCTGCCCACGAGACGACGATCGTCGTGGACATCCCGCGGCTGCGGCTCAACGCCTCCTCGACCCGACGGAGTCCAAGCTCCAGGAGAGCCAACGCCCAGTCGGCAAAGTCCGCCACGAGCATCAGCCCATATTTGGACGCAAGGTCGCGACCCTCGGCCGCCAGCCCCCGGCAGTCGTCCTCATCGCCTCGATACGCAGTGGTCATCGCGAGCAGGGCGAGCTGGTGGGCGCCGAGATGATGCTGATCAAGGTCCCGGGCGAGTTTCAGGCCCTCGTGTGCGTTCGTCGCGACGGCGGCCCAGCGTCCCGCCCAGAGATCCCCATATCCGAGGCGCCCCAGAACGTGGGCCAACGGCCCAAGGGCGCCGGCCGCTCGTGCTCTGGTGGCAGCGGCCCGGGTGCTACGGCGCAATGCTTGACCGTCGCCGAGATGGACGGCGGCACGGCCCGCGAAGAATGGGAAGACTGGCTGGTCAGTGGCCGCGCCGTCGGTGCCTTCTCCCTCAAGCGCAAGCGCGGAGCGGAAATTTGTCGCGGCCAACGCGAAGTCCTCCGCGGACTGCGCCCCTAGGCCCTGTAGAAGCTGAACGAACATGCGCGACTCGGTGTCGCTGCCAACCCGCAGATCGCGAGCCAGCGCGGCGATCTAGATGGATGGACGCCGCGTCGTCGCCGGCATAGATCGCTGCGATGCTGGCGAGATTGAGTAACGTCAGCGCGCGGTCGCCGTCCAATGGTGCCACCGCTGCCGCCGCGCCAATGAGGAGCCGACACGCATCACCCGGGACACCGCTGGTCATCTCGATCAAACCCAGGGTGCGATCGATGTCCGTCCTCACAATCGGTTCGGTCACAAGCGGACGCGCCCGGTCGAGCAGCGCCCGAGCCCGCGCGGTCTGTCCCGCTAGCCAGGCATCCTCGCCGGCCACGGTCGGCATGTAGCCGCCGAGCCAACAAAGGTGAGCGCGGCGCCCGATGCATCGTCGAGCCATTGCGCATCGTCGACCAAGCACAGCACGGGTTCGCGTTCGGCAGCCTCCGCAAGCAGGCTCAGCGTCGCAAGCGAGACGAGAAAGCGATCATTGATACCACCGGCTTCCAAACCGAGTGCGCCACGCCCGGTTCGCCGGATATGACCAGGGCTGCACTGCGCGACGCACGAGCTTGGTCGAGCAGGCCGCCAATCCGGGCGCGCTCTGCGTCACGCCCGTAGAGCACTTGTGTGGTCATACGCCGACGAGCCCGGTGGCCGATCAGCTGTACCTGAGAGGATCGACGAATGCAGCGACGCCTGGCCGAAGCGTACGACGTCGCCCTGCTCGACCTGGACGGAGTCGTATACGTCGGCGCACGGGCGGTTCCTCATGCCGCCGACGCTCTGGCGGCAAGTCGGCGGTTGGGCATGCGGCTCGCCTTTGTGACGAACAACGCATCCCGGCCACCGGAAGCGGTCGCCGAACACCTGACCAGCCTTGGCGTCCCGGCGGCACCTGATGAGGTCGTGACCTCGGCACAGGCGGCGGCGCGAATGCTCTCCGAGATGCTCCAACCGGGATCTCGGGTGCTTGTGGTGGGCGGCAGCGGGCTGGTGGAAGCGTTGAAGGAACAGCGGCTGGTCCCCGTGTTCCAGCAGGCGGACCGGCCGGCTGCGGTCGCGCAGGGTTTCGACCCGGATATCGACTGGCGGATGCTGGCGGAAGCGGCGTACACGATAAACACAGGGGTGCCGTGGGTGGCGTCCAACGTCGACCGAACCCTCCCCACCACGCGGGGCCGCGCTCCCGGCAACGGTGCGCTGGTCGAGGCGGTGCGGCTGGCGACCGGCGCCGTCCCCATGGTGGCCGGCAAGCCGGAAACACCGATGCATCGCGAGGCCGTACTGCGGACCGGGGCCCGCAAGCCGCTCGTCATCGGCGACCGTCTGGACACCGACATCGAAGGCGCATACCGCGGCGGCGCGGACAGCCTGCTGGTGCTCACCGGGGTGACGGACCCCGAGCAGCTAGTGGCGGCGGACGTACGGTACCGCCCGACATACGTGTCCGAGGACCTGCGGGCGCTGCTCGAACCAGGGGCGAACGCCGCTGTCGCCGCCGGTAGAACGGACTACCCAAGCTGGACCGCTGGCATCGTCGGAGGGCGCGTGGTCGTGGAACCCGTCGACGGCGCCGAGCCACGGCGGATCGACGCCCTCCGAGCCGTCTGCGGCGCCTGCTGGGACGCCGAGGATCGGCCAGCCGGCATCGGTGAGGCGCTGCGCAGGGCTGGCTGGTGAGCCCTGGGCCGCTACCGTGGGAGACCATGGACGCGAACGGCAGGCCTCCGGCGGACGCCGAGGCCCCAGCGGAGCAGGCGGCACCGCCGTCGCCACCCGAGACGACGCAGCCCCCGCCAGGACGGTCCGGGCAGGCACAGGCGGAGCCACCGCCGCACAGGCAGGCACAGCCGGAACAGGTGCAGACGGGCGACTCCCGGGTGGATGCAGCTCTGGAGCGGCTTGCCGAGCTTGACGACAAGCCGGTCGGGGAACATGTGGCGGTGGTCGAGGACATTCACCGGGCACTGCAAGACGCCCTGGCCGAGGACGAGGATTGATTCGATGCCCGTTCGCCGGCGGCTGGACGCGGAACTGGTGCGGCGCGGCCTCGCCAGATCGCGGCAGCAGGCGGCGCGGCTGATCGCAGCGGAAAGGGTGAAAGTGTCGGGGCGCATCGCCGCCAAACCCGCCACGATGGTGTCCGCAGCGGAACCGATCGTCGTGGTCGCCGAGCACCCCGGCGGCGACTACGTCTCCCGAGGGGGACAGAAGCTCGCCGCCGCGCTGGACGCGTTCGCCGCCCGCGGGCTGACAGTGGCCGGACGGTACTGCCTGGACGCAGGCGCCTCCACAGGGGGCTTCACCGATGTCCTGCTACGCCGCGGCGCGTCGCACGTGGTCGCCGTTGACGTGGGGTATGGCCAGCTGGCTTGGTCGCTCCGGCAGGACGACAGGGTCACCGTCCTCGAGCGGACCAACGTCCGAGACCTGACCCCCGATATCGTGGGCCATCCCGTGCAGCTCGTTGTGGCCGACCTGTCGTTCATCTCGCTGACCCTCGTCCTGGGCCCGCTCGTAGCGTGTGCAAAGCCGGACGCCGATTTCGTGCTGCTGGTCAAGCCGCAGTTCGAGGTAGGCCGAGAACAGGTGGGGAAAGGAGGCGTCGTCCGCGACACCGCGCTCCGCAAGGCCGCCGTGCGTACGGTGGCGGCGGCGGCCGAAGGCCACGGTCTGGGTGCCGCCGGAGTGGTGGCGAGCCCGCTGCCCGGACCCTCGGGCAATGTCGAGTACTTCCTGTGGCTGCGCGCCGGCGCGCCACCGCTAGCGGACGAGGCCATCGACCGCGCCGTTGAGGAGGGTCCGCGATGAGCGACCGCTCGGTTCTGCTCGTGACGCATACCGGCCGGCCGGAGGCCCGCGTGGCCGCGCACGAGGCGACGGAGTTGCTGAGCGCCTCCGGCCTGGAGGTGCGCGCGCTGACCGCGGAGGCGGAGGAGGCGGCCGACGCCGGTGCCGTGCTGGTGGATCCCGGCCCGGAG
>CAZMXH010000188.1:0-7025 GCA_964570165.1 uncultured Actinomycetes bacterium | reverse complement strand
TAAGGCACCACGCGCGCACGGGGGACGAGCGTTCGCTGGGCATGGTGGGGCACACCTGCGAACGGATGGCCAGAGGCGGGATCTACGATCAGCTGGCCGGCGGCTTCGCCCGCTACAGCGTCGACCGCGAGTGGGTAGTGCCGCACTTCGAGAAGATGCTGTACGACAACGCGCTGCTGCTTGGGGTATACGCGCATTGGTGGCGCAGCACCGGCTCCGCACTCGCCGAACGCGTGACCCGCGAGACCGCCGAGTTCCTGCTGCGCGACCTGCACACGCCCGAGGGTGGCTTCGCGAGCTCGCTGGATGCCGACACCGTCATCGACGGCGCCTCCGTCGAGGGAGCGACGTACGTCTGGACACCGGCCGAGTTGCGGTTCGTGCTCGGCGACGAGGACGGACGCTGGGCCGCCGAGGTGCTCGGCGTTTCGGACACCGGCACCTTCGAGCGGGGCGCGTCCACGCTGCAACTGCGCCGCGATCCCGACGATCCCGAGCGCTGGGCCAGGCTGCGGGAGCGGCTGCATCGCGTCCGAGTGACGCGTCCCCAGCCGGAGCGGGACGACAAGGTCGTGGCGGCCTGGAACGGGCTGGCCATCTCCGCGTTGGCCGACGCGGGCACCGTCCTGGGTGAGCAGGCGTGGATAGACTCTGCGATCGCCGCCGCCGACCTGCTCGTCCGGCTACATCTCGACGAGCGAGGACGGCTTCGCCGGGTATCGCGACGCGGCGAGGTCGGGCCGCATCCGGGCGTCCTCGAAGATTACGCGAATGTGGCCCAGGGGTTTCTCTCTTTGGTGGCGGCAACCGGCGATCCGGTGTGGCTGTCGTTCGCCGAGCAGTTGCTGGAGGTGGTGCTGCGGCGCCATGCGGGATCCGATGGCAGCCTGTTCGACACCGCGGACGACGCGACCGACTCGCGGCTCATCCGGCGCCCGCAGGACCCGACGGACAACGCCACGCCGTCCGGGCATTCGGCGGCCGCCGGAGCGCTGCTCACGTACGCCGCATACACCGGGTCCGCCCGGCACCGGGAGGCTGCGGAGCGTGCACTGCGGATCTACGGCATGCTTGCCGGCCAGGCTCCGCGCTTCGCGGGATGGGGGCTGGCGGTTGCGGAGGCACTGGCAGCCGGTCCGGCCGAGGTGGCCATCGTAGGCCCGGTCACCGACCCGCGTACCAGCGCACTGCGGGACGCGGCCGTCCGCAGTTCGGCGCCTGGAGCCGCAGTGGTCGTCGGCGATCCGTCGGACCCGGCGGTCACCGAGGTGCCGCTGCTGCGCGACCGGCCACTCGTGAACGGAGGCCCTGCGGCCTATGTGTGCCGCGGGTTCGTCTGCCGGACCCCGGTCACCGATCCGGACGCACTCGCCGCGGAGCTGGCGGCCTGAGACGACCTCGCCGACGCGGGCTGAGCTTTGACTGCGCCGACAAGAATGTAATCGTGTAAGATGAATTACATGACAACGACTGAGCGAGTCGCGAAGGTGCGGGGCTGGCTGACCGGCCGCCTGCCGGACGATTGGTTCGAGGGCCCTGTCGATGTGGTGATCGACCGTGAGGAGATCACGATCGTGGGCCAGCTACCGGCGCCGGAGGTGCCGGAGGCCGCTACGGATGACGAGCGGTCGGCCGCGATCGCCGGACGGATCAAGCAGTTCCGGGAGAACACCCGGGAGCGGCGCATAGAGATAGCCCGCGAGCTCGAGGCCCGCACTGATCGGAAGGTCGCGTGGGGCGTCGAATGCGGCGGTCGCAGGCAGCTGTTCACCACGCTGGCAGCGCCGGTCATGACCCGGCTGCGGCAGCCGGAGCGCCAGGTACTCGACACGCTGGTGGACGCCGGCGTGGCGCGATCCCGGTCCGAGGCTCTGGCCTGGTGTGTCAAGCTTGTCGGCCAGCACACCGAGGACTGGCTCGGCCAACTCCGGGACGCCATGTCGCACGTCGAGAAGGTCCGCGAAGCCGGTCCTGACGCGTCGTGAGCGGCATGTAGGCGGCAACCCGCGGCCACCCGGGCGCCGAAGGCGATCGGCGACGGGGTGTCACATCTCGGGCTGTAACGGAGTACTCTTCCCGCGAAACACCAGCGGGAGGTTGTGGCCGACGATGGGCTTGTCCGACCTGGTCTACGGCTTCTACGAGCGGCACATTCAGCGCAACCTCGACCTGCGTCGGATGCCCGGCCACGTTGCCGTGATGCTCGACGGCAACCGGCGATGGGCTCGAGCCTTCGGCGCCGAGACCTCGAGCGGTTACGTGGCGGGTGCCCAGAAGGCCCGCGAATTCCTGGGCTGGTGCGACGAGGTCGGTGTTCAGGTCGTCACGTTGTTCCTGCTGTCGACCGACAACTTGCACCGGCCACGGGCCCAGCTGGCGCCGCTGCTCGAGATCATCGAACAGCTTGTGACGGAGCTCGCGAAGGCGGGGCAGTGGCGCATCCATCCGGTCGGCGCGCTCGACCTCCTTCCAGACCGCACGACGCGCGTGCTCAAGGAAGCCGCGGACGAAACCCAAGACCTCGAGGGCATGCTGGTAAACGTCGCCGTCGGCTACGGGGGCCGCCGGGAGATCGCAGACGCCGTCCGGTCGCTGCTTCACGAGCATGCGCGCAAGGGGACGCCGATCGAGCAGGTGGCAGACGTCATCACGGTCGAGCAGATCGCCGGGCACCTATACACCAGGGGCCAGCCGGACCCAGATCTCGTGATCCGTACGAGTGGTGAGCAGCGGCTGTCCGGCTTCTTGCTCTGGCAGAGCGCCAACTCCGAGTTCTACTTCTGCGAGGCGCTGTGGCCTGACTTCCGCCGGGTGGACTTCTTACGTGCGTTGCGCTCCTATGGTGAGCGCGAGCGCCGCTTCGGACGCTGAGGCGTCCTGCCGGTTACCGTCGCCGTTCAACGCGAAACCAGGACCAGACTTCGGCTCCTAGCCACATGAGAGCGATCACACCGATAGCCACGTACGAGGGGAAATCCATCATGTTGGTCTCTGGTCCGGCGACAGGGGATCTATGGCAGCCGTACCGCGGCACGGGGGACGGGCCGCGGTACGGCTACCTGCTCACTCGAAGGCGTGGAGTCGGGTCGACACACCATCGAGGAGGCGTTGAGCATCTGCACGTGCACCAGCATGGTACACATACTGTGCCGACGCAAGGGGTCCAAGCACTTGCATCTTGAAGATTGAGATCGCCGAATCCGGGTAACCCCCAGCATCAGGTACGCCCTAGAGGAGCGGGCGGCACTGATCGGTGAAGGAGTGGTGAAGCGATGATGGCTCGGCCACGCAACGGTGTTCCAGCGGGTGAACTCCCGCACGCGGTGTGGCGGAAAAGCAGCTTCAGCAACCCGAGCGGCAACTGTGTTGAGATCGCGGAACTTCCCGGTGGCGACGTCGCCGTGCGTAACTCGCGTGACCCGGAGGGGCCGGCACTGATCTACACGGCCGCTGAGATCGCGGCGTTCCTGTCGGCGTCCAAGCGAGGCGACTTCGACGATCTTCTGATGGCCGCCTAACTCCCGGGAGTGGTGCCTTGATCCGCCGGCGGAGTAGCATGACCTACGGGTATACGTGTCCACCGACCGCTGGAGGGTCATTACGTGACCGCGACCCAGCCGCAGGGCGGGCCCGCCGGGGGCCCTACTGCCCTGAGGATGCTGCTCGGTGCGCACCTGCGCCGGTTGCGTGAGGCTCGCGACATCAGTCGCGAGACCGCTGGCTGGGAGATCCGTGCCTCGGAATCCAAGATCAGCCGGATGGAGCTGGGACGCGTCAGCTTCAAGGAGCGCGATGTCGCGGACCTGCTCACCCTCTACGGGGTGGACGACGAAGAGGAACGCAAGGCGCTGCTGGATCTGACCCGGGAGGCGAACACCCCGGGCTGGTGGCACCGTGACGGGGACATCCTTCCGGGGTGGTTCCAGTCCTACCTCGGGCTGGAGGCGGCCGCCTCGCTGATCCGGACGTACGAGATTCAGTTCATACCAGGGTTGCTGCAAACGGCCGACTACGCTCGCGCTGTCATCTCGCTCGCTCACGGCAAGGCGCCGATGGAGGAGATCGACCGGCGTGTCGAGCTGCGGATGCGCCGCCAGGAACTGCTGACGAGCCCGAACAGGCCGACGCTCTGGGCCATCGTGGACGAGGCGGCGCTGCGCCGGCCGATCGGCGGGCCTGCCGTCATGGCCGATCAGATATCGGCCTTGAGCGAGCTGACAAAGCTGCCCAACGTCCGGCTGCAGGTCATTCCGTTCGCCGTCGGCGGCCACGCTGGCGCGGGAGGTTCGTTCAGCATTCTGCGGTTCCCCGAACCGGACCTGTCGGACATCGTCTACGTCGAGCAGCTGACCAGCGCCATCTATCTCGACAAGGCCGAGGACATCGAGCAGTACGCCGGCACCATGGAGCTACTGTCGGTACAGGCCGAGCCGCCGTCGCGAACCCAGGAGATCCTCGATGGCGTGCTGCGCGACTTCAAGGAGCAAGGCGGCTGATCCGAAGCCGTCCTGACTGGTTTCTGACAGGCTCCCGTCGGCACTGCGGCATCGCCGGCATGTCAATGAGCGGTTGACGCTGCGACCACGCCTTGCGTGCCTCGCTGACGCACGACCGGCTACGGACGGTCGTACCGCGGCGCAGGGGACACGAACGTAGCAGGCCGCGGCACGCCGTCCACTCACCCGATGACGCGGAGTCAATGTCAACACGTCATCGAGGAGGTCTTCTGGTGCGGCTGCACGTGCATTATCATCCTTGTCATGCCGTGCATGCGCAAGACCTAGCGCACGCGCATGTTCCCTTGCAATGGCCGCTCGCGCGGCCGCCGACCACTGAAGAGGTGGAGAGATGACAGAGCCGTACAACGGGATGCCAGCCGAAGAGCTGAAGACCGTGTGGAAGAAGAGTCGGTTCAGTAACCCCAGTGGCAACTGTGTTGAGTTGGCCAGCGTGCCTGGGGCTGGCATCGCGTTTCGGAACTCGAGGGATCCGCAAGGGCCGGCCTTGATCTACACGCGCGACGAGGTCTCGGCGTTCATCGAAGGCGCCAAGCACGGCGAGTTCGACGATTTCATCAACGCGAGCTAGTTACCTCATTCGATAGCTCAGACAGCACCCGGAGGGTCCCCGGAGACGGAAGCGTCTCCGGGGACCCGTACTGTGGAAGGCGACGTTCGATCGGCTCCCAGCAGGGCTGTTGTCCCGTTTCCTACGCCCATCAGGTGCGTATGCCGGCCCGCGCCGTGGTCACCGGTAGAGCCGGCTCGTCGCCGGCCGGTGCCGGCCGTCCCGACCGCTGAACCCGTAACAGAGATAGCTCGTGCTTCCGGTGCCGGGTCCGACGCCGCGAACCATGTGGGCGCCACTGAATCCATAGCGCAGCGTCGGACGAAGCCGTGGTCCGGGTTGAGGACGGGGGTCGTCGGGCATGAGCGATACTCCACGCTCGCCGGCCTACCGGCCTGACCGGCCGCCGCCCGATATCGATGAGACCGCGCCGCATCCTGCTCGCGTGTGGAACTACTGGGTGGGCGGCGAGGACAACTTCGCCGCCGACCGCGCGGTGGGCGACCGGTTCGGCGTCGAAGCTCCCGACCTCGTCGACACTGCCCGGGACTTCCGCCGCTTCGTCACGCGCGCCGTCCGGTACTTGACAGTGGACGTGGGCCTTCGGCAGTTCCTCGACATCGGCGCCGGCATCCCCACGTCGGGCAGCACTCATCACGTCGCACAGCGGGCTGCGCCCGATTGCCGCGTTGTCTACGTCGACAACGACCCGGCGGTGCTCGCCTACGGTCGCGCCCGGCTCTCCGGCACACCGGAGGGAGTAGCCACGTACGTCCCCGGGGACCTGCACAACCCTGCCTCGATCTTGTTCGCGGCACGAAGCACCTTGGACTTCGCACAACCGATCGGCCTGGTCCTCAGCGGCGTCCTGGGGCACGTGGGGCTTACGGCGGGGCGGTCGGTCGTGCGTCGCTTGATGTACGAGCTTGTCCCAGAGAGCCATCTCGTCACCTGTGATGGCGCCGCCGGCGTCGCGTCCGCTCACACCCAGCCGAGCGGTGAGGTGCTCCACGGAACTGGTTGGGCGGGTTATCGGCTGCGAACTCCGGAGCAGATCGCTGGGTTCTTCGACGGGCTGCAACTGCTCGAGCCGGGAGTCGTGCCCTGCCGGGACTGGCGGCCGGATGGCGGCGCGTCCAACTCTTCCGGAGATGCCGTTCACGCGGTCGGGGGAGTGGGCCGCAAGCAGGGCGCGGGTCCTTAACCGACTCTTAGGTCGAGCGAAGCGCGGAGCTAGGGCTCGGTGGCGAATCCTCGGTCTCAGAGGTTGCCGACCAAGGCGGCCGCAGACCGAAAGAAGGATGCAGACATGAGCCGACCGACTCGCATGACCGTCGTGGGCGCCGCCATCGGCGGGATCGCCCTGCTCGGGGCGGGCGTTGCCATCGCCACTACCGGCGAGACGCCTGATGCCCGCACGTCATCCGGTGTGGAACAGCCGGCTCCGACCGAGTCAGGCCCGTCCCAGGGTGCCGCGCCGACCGACGACCCCACGTCGGCCACGTCCGCGGCAGGTGCGGAGCCTACGGCCAAGGACGCTGTTAGCCCAGAGCAAGCTATCGAGATCGCTGAACAAGCTCTCGCTGCTGAGGGTGCGGTGCCGCCGTTCCGCGAGGTCGAGAGAGACCACGAGCACGGCCGGTCCGTCTGGGAGGTGGAGTTCGGCTCCGACCACGAGGTCTACGTCGACTCCGAGACCGGTGAGGTCGTCAAGATCGAGCGAGATGACGGCCACGATGACCGTGACGACGATCACTGGGACGACGATGACCACGACGACGACCACGACGACGACGACCGCGACGACGACGACCGCGACGACGATGATTGGGACGACTGAGCCACTGAGGTGATTCGGGCGCACAGCCGGATGGCGGCCTGCGACGGCAGGCTCGCCTCCGGCTGCGCACCCGTGACCATTGGCGGCCGGCGGGTGGCACCAACTCGCCGGGCTGCTT
>CAZMXH010000187.1:0-7064 GCA_964570165.1 uncultured Actinomycetes bacterium | reverse complement strand
GGCACTTGGGAGCGGTCTCACCGCACGGATGATCATTGAGGAGACCGACGATCATTGAGGAGGAGAACCGCGCCGTCGCAGAACCACTACACACGCGGGCATCTTGACATGAGTCAACAGGGTGACTGCTCCCTGAGACGGGCGACCCCTGCCTCGAGCTTGTCAGCACCAGTCCCGAGTCACTCGCTCGGCAGCCTGGCCGACCGTCGTTGCATGGGCTGAGTCCTACCCACCCGGCTGACGACCGCCTCGTTGGATGAATTTTGGTCGCGTGAGGATGTCGGGAACCCATGCCGTGCGGGCGGTGTAGGGATCGATGACACGACGACCCGACCATGGAGGCCTGCGCACGAACCTCGGGAGGCCGGTCGCGCTTGGTATCGCGACGGCAATCGCCGCTGGAGGCACGGCGGTTGTGATGGCTGCCGGCGGGTCCCCAGGCGACGACAGCAAGGCCACCGCGGTCGCACAGGGCGCGGACAACCCGGCCGTGTCAGACTTCGAGTGCCCGGTCACCGAACCACCCACACCGGCGTTTGTTGCGCCAGAACCATATCCGGCCAGGCCCAGCGCCGACGGCATGGTTTGGTTCGGCACCGAGAGCCTGTGGACGGCGCTTCCAGCCGACGGCTGGTTCATGATCGCCGGAATCGACCCCGACGAGCCCGGCTGCTGGCGAGTGACGGCAGCGTACTCGGGCGTTGAACTGAGCTACGTGTACAACAGACCATGACGCGACCTCGTCTGCCGCCAGGACAATCTTGCCCGTCAACGCACCTGACGTCAGCGTCGTCTCACCTCCGGCGACGCTGACGCCTAGCAAGGCCCGCATCCCCGCCAGCTTGCCGCCTCATGTTGAAGGCGACGGCGCCGAACCACAGGAGGACCACTAGACTGATCGCCAGGTAGGAGGCCAGGTCCATAACGGCGTCACTCATCCTCCGACGCTCAAAGCGTTATCTGTCGTCGCCGCTCTGCGAAAGCCAACAACTGCTTTCCGGACTCGTTGCCTCAGCACTGTGCCAGCCACACAACGAGGCCCCCGCCATGAACGTCTTTCTCGGGAAGTATGTGGCTACCCGTCAGGAACACCGGTGAAACGCAGAATCGTGGCGGTGCTGACCCGGATCGGTCGCGTCTGGGGAAATCTAGCGGACAGCGGAATTGACGTCGGTGGGCCACTACACGCGCCGGGCGTTTGCGTCCCCGCGCAGTGCATGCGCGTCTAGTTGTCGTCGCGCTCGGCTACGGCCGTGGCGACCCGATCGCCCACGCCACATCGGAAACTCGGCGATAGCCCTAGTTGTCGTCGCGCTCGGCTACGGCCGTGGCGACTGCTTCTGACACGCGCTCGTGCCGATCCAGCACCACATCCAACTCTGTGATCTCCAGGACCGCTTGTACATTGCCTGTGGCACCGGCGACCCGGAGACTGCCGCCGCGCTCTTTCGAGCGGCGCCACGCGGCGACGAGTGCCCCGAGTCCGGTTGAATCAATGAACTCTACGTCGGACAAGTCAACGACCACGTGAACGAACCCGCGGTCGATATGATCGAGCAGGTAGTGCTGTAGAACCTCAGCGTTCGCCATGTCCACTTCACCAGCGCCGTGGACGACAAGACAGCCGCTGTCAACGGTTTGGCTGAGCTCCAGCGGTTTCTCCATCACTACTGCTTTCTGTGAGATCACGGAACGCCAAGCCGAGGCTATACCACACTGTGCGCAATCCCATTTGTGGCGGCACTAGCCATGCTCGTCGCACCACGCGGCGCAGTGAATTGAGCGATAGTCCGAGGCGTGCTGCCTGCTCGCTCACCGATACGGGGCTACAGGCGCCCTCGCGCAGTGCTGCCATGATGGCCGCATCGCGGGCGCCGTCCACATCCGTCCGTGCCCGCTGTGCCGTGAGAATGAGCTCATGCACCAGGTGTGCGGCTTGCGTCGCTCTACCGACGTCGTGGACGACGTCGATGAACTTCGCCGGCGCCTCGACGCCGACGGCTACCTGTTTCTTCCCGGCTTCCTGGACCCCGCTGCTGTGCTGGAGGCCCGGCGGAGCGTCACGGATCGCCTTGCCGAGGAGGGCCTGACGGATCAGGCGTACCCGGCCGATCTCGCCGTGGCGCCCGCGGCGTCGGACCTGACGTTCATGCCTGAGCTGGCCCACGACAACCCGGTTCTGCACCGGCTGCTCTACGAGGGCTCGCTGATCGAACTCTACGAGCGGCTGCTGGATGGGCCGGTTCGCCACTACGACTACACCTGGATGCGTGTGGTGGCGCCGGGGCACGGCACCAAGCCGCACGGTGACGTGGTGTTCATGGGACGGGGAACACACGACCTTTACACGGCCTGGGTCCCTCTCGGCGGCGCCGACTTCGAGCTGGGCGGCCTGATGGTCCTGGAGGGCTCGCACCGGCTCACCCAGATCCGCGACGACTACGCGCTGCGCGACGTCGACACCTACTGCTCCAATGTCGACGGTGAGGAGGAGTACGCCCTCGACGAGGGCTGGCGATGGGACGGCAGCCTCTCCGACAACCCGGCGGAGCTTCGTGAGCGACTGGGCGGACGGTGGCTGACCACCGAGTTCGAGGCCGGAGATCTGCTCACGTTCAGCGTCTATCTTGTCCATGCCAGCCTGGACAACCGCTCCTCCAGGTTCCGGTTGTCCTCGGACTCCCGTTACCAGCTTGCGTCCGCGCCTATCGACGAGCGTTGGGTCGGCGAGGCCCCGGTTGGACACGGTCCTGGCGGAAAGCGGGGCCTGATCTGCTGAGCCGCCCCTCTCACCTCCGTGCGACCCAGGCAAGAAACTCCTCGGCGGGGATCACGGGCTTCCCGTACTCGGCAGCCTTCTTCGCCTTGCCTGACTGCGTGCCGAGCTCGGCAACGACGAGCGCGTCGCACCGCGTCTTGGTGACGGTATCGACCGGTACGAGCCCGTTGCGCGAGGCCATCGCCTTGAGTTCGGAGCGCTCGATGGCTTGACCGTCGGTCGACTGAACGGTGCCTGTAAAGCAGACCCGCGCCCCCGGTGCGAGGACCGCACCTGCATCGGCTGGTTCGCCATCGGCTGCCGCGAGTCGCTCCGTAGCTCTCGTACCCAGCAGTGAGTCGACCTGCCGAAGCCGCGCGAGCACCTCGTTCGGGAGGCGAACACCTCGGCTCGCGGCCCGCGTCAACTGGTCGGCGACGACCTCGCGCAGCGTGCCCAGTTCCGCATCAGCCAGGGATCGGTGTTTCGCCAACGAGGTGGAGGCGTCGGAGCCGGCCAACAGAATCTCGCCCAGTGCTCGGCTGATCTCGAGAAGGGCAGACAGGTTTGGAAGCAGCGGTGAGCTCGGAGCGGGCGCACCAGGATCTCGCGTGAGCAGGTAGCTGGTGCCGGCATCCGGTCGCTCGAACGCCTCGAAGCTCGTTGCGCCCAGATCGTTCGCGCCGAGACGCCTGTGGGCCTCCATCGCTGCCGCTGCACGCCGCAGGGCTGTGGGGGCGGCCAGGCCCCGGCGCTCTTCGGCCGTCAGACCATTGCGGGGGATGTCGACGCCGAGCGGGAGCGGCGCCACAACACCGAGCCGCTTGAGCTCGAAGTCGATGAGACCGAGTGCCTCGTCCGTACCTGCCCCCACCGGGGTGTACCCCTCGAGGAGCGGACCGAGCACTGACCAGGCTTCTGGGAGGGTGGGCGCTAGGAGGACGTCGCTCACGGTGATGCCGAAGGCCTCGCGAGCGTCCGCAAGATCCCGCTGCGGATTCACCAGGGTGCTGATCGCCGTACCGTCCTCGAACGCCACGGCGATCTCGACCGGTCGCGGCCTCGACAGTCGGCCCTCGTCCCCGACGGTGAGCAGCCCGATCGAGCAGTAGCGAAGGTCCTGATGTCCGGTTGTGGACGCGCGAAGGAACCGCAGGATTCTGCGATCGGTCTTGAGGTCCTTGGCAAGTACTGGTCGCTTCAGCACAAGGCCGTTCATCGAGGTGCAGCGGCTGAGAGCGACATAGACCTGACCGAAGTCGAAGGCTCCGCCGGTGAGGTCTACGACGAGCTTGTCAAGTGTCTGGCCCTGGCTCTTGTGAATCGTGATCGCCCACGCCAGCTTGAAGGGAAGCTGGGTGTATGTGCCAACGGCCTCATGGCGGAGGCTGCCTCCATCCACTACCGGGCGGGTCGCCTCCCATGTATGCGGGCCGAACTCAGCAGTCGTTCCGCCTCGGAACTCGGCAGTGACCCGTGCGTCGCCCGACGTGTTCGTAATCTTGAGGACGCGTCCAAGCGTGCCGTTCACCCAACGGCCGGCCGGGTCGTTGGTCAGCATCATGATCTGGGCACCCACCTTGACGGTGAGTGTCTGTTCCACAGGGGGATCGAACAGGCTTAGGTCGCCCGATCGAATCGCCTGATGCGTGAACGCTTCGCCGGGTAAGCGCTCCAAGTGCTCCCGGTTTCGTGCTCCTACGATCCGGTTGGTCGGTGCCAAGGTCAGCCAGAACTCGTCGTCTGGCGCTACGAAGTCCGGGTCTGTTCGCGAGTTCAGGTCGAACTGTGCTCGCTCGAGCAGGACACCCTCGCGAATGGCGTTCAGGATTGCGGTCAGCCGCTCGTCCCCAATCTGCCGGAATACCGTCGTGAGGGCCACTGTCGGGAAGTCATCGCGGTTGAAGCGGTCCGCCGAGAAGAAGTAGGGGGTGCTGTACCGGGTGGAGAAGAACTCGGACTCCCCGTCTTGAACCACTGGGGGAAGCTGGAAGAGGTCGCCGACGAGCACGACCTGCACGCCGCCGAATGGGTGACCGGGCTTAGGACCGAATCGTTCCAGCGCGGCCACGAGCATGTCGAACAGATCAGCACGGACCATCGAGGCTTCATCGACGATCAACGTCTCGAGCGAGCGGAGCGTCTTCGCGAAGCGTCCAGGCCTGTAGCCGCCGGAGACAACGTCCTCAAGGTTGGTCGTCGGGTCAAAGCTGAACAATCGATGGATCGTGTAGCCCTCGACATTGAGGGCGGCCATTCCGGTAGGCGCCGTGACGACGACCCGACGTGCCGTATTAGCCATGAACTGTCGGATAAGAGTCGACTTGCCAGTTCCGGCCTTACCCGTGAGAAACAGGTTCCCGCCCGAGTCCAGGATGGATAGTGCGCGCTGGAATTCGTCTGTGAGGACGATTCCAGCATCGGACAATAATTCTCCAGAGTCGCCTGGACGGCTGAGCCCCGCTCGGACACCTTCCACAGTCACGCCCCTTCAGCGAGTGCCTCGCCGAAGGCACTTGCGGTTCAGAGGGCTGGCAATCACCTAGTGTGGCTCGCAGGCCGGTGCACCCCGGCGAGGACGTCCGACGATGGGAGGGTATGGCATGCCAGGGACGGTTGCTGAATGGGTCGACGCGTACCGGGTGGCCTGGGAAACCAGGGACGCGGAGGCTGCCGCCCGTCTGTTCACTTCAGACGCCACTTACCGGGACAACATCGTCGAGCCGCCGTACCAGGGCCAGGATGGAGTGCGCACCTACTGGACGTCGGTGACCGCCTCCCAGGGCAAGGTCCGGGTTCGGATGGGCCGCCCCTTCGTCGACGGCGACAGAGTCGCCGTCGAGTTCTGGACGACCATGGAGGTCGACGGGGAGGCCTCCACCATCGCTGGCTGCCTGCTGCTCGACTTCACCGACGAATGGCTGTGCCGGCGCCTCCGCGAGTACTGGCACTTCATGCAAGGGCACTACGAGCCGCCCGTAGAGTGGGGGCAGTAGGTCACGCCGACTGCCGGAGCACGCCCACGTGCCGCTCTTGTCGACGGAGGATCAGTGGCCGCTATCCCTGGAGGGCCCACCGCGGCGCATCGCCGCGCGGTGAGAAGGCTCCACACCGCACTCGAACGGATGGCGCACCGTCAACGCGCCATGCCGTCACCGCAAGTGCTTGTCCGGACGCCCGGCTGGGATTTCGAGTTCGGCGAGGTCTCGCAGCCGTTTCATGCGGCTAGCTCGGGCAAGCTCATGACGGCGGCGCTCGTCGCCATGCTCGTCGAGCGAGGCCACTTGGACTTCGACTCCCCCGTCGGTGCGCTGCTGCCCGCGGCCGAGATCGCGGGCCTTCCCGCGGCCGCCGGCGTGGACATTGCGAGGGAGGTGACGGTCGAGCACCTGCTGACGCACACCAGCGGACTGCCGGACTTCTTCGAGCCGCCGCGGGGCTACGAGACCGCCGCGTCGTTCCGCGCTGCTGGCGCCCAGCTTGATCGGCGCTGGACGCCTGCCGACCTGCTCGGGGAGGCGCGAAAGCTGCCCCCCGTTGGACAGCCCGGCGCGCGCTTTCACTACGCCGACACCAACTACGTCCTCCTTGGCCGTATCGCCGAAGAGGCGGCGGGTGAGCGCTTCGCGACGCTGCTGCGCACGCACATCTTCGAGCCATGTGGCATGGAGCGTAGTTCGACCCCCTACGACGCCACGCTCATCGCGGATGATCTCAGCGAGCTGGATGTCGAACCACTATGGATCGGCCGCCACGAGCTAAGCCGCGCACATTGGTTGAGCCTGGATTGGGCAGCAGGGAACGTGGTCGGCCCTCCGGGGGACTTTGTGCGCTTCCAGCAGGCGCTGTACGGCGGACGGCTCATCTCGCTCGAGCACGTCGAGCACCTCGCGCGCCCGCGCAACCGCCTCCGCCGCGGCATCCACTACGGCGCAGGCACCATGACCTTACGGTTCGGTGAGCTGTTCCCCCCGCTGCTGCGCGGACTCCCCGAACCGGTCGGACACCTCGGCTTCACGGCCACCCACGTGTTCCACTACCGGGAGCACGACGCGCACGTCGTGCTCAACTTCCATTCCAACCGCCGCATGTCTCACAGCTTCCGCGTCCACGTTCGCATCGCTCGACTCCTGGCGACGCGAAAAGAGCGTGATGAGCGCTAGTGCTCGGCGGTCACCTACAGGAGCCGAAGAACGTGCGGACGTACTTCTTCATGGCCACGGACAAGTAGACATGCAGGGCGACGAACGCCACTGTCCAGATGAAGGCCCAGCTCGCCGTACGAATTGTTGGGTGACATGCTTCT